>JAQUOA010000270.1 GCA_028749215.1 Bacteroidota bacterium | reverse complement strand
ATGTTCCGCGATGCGGAAGCGGAATACCCTGATACAATCCTAACAGTGAATAACGATCAGCCTTTGCTTTCCCAAGCGCATCATCGGACGGATAATCTTCGACGACGATCTGCACATTCTCCACGCGGTCACGAAAATCGGCCGGCAGACTGTCGAATGCTTCTTGTGCGATATGTTCAAATCGTTCCCGCGTCATTCAATTGTTCTCCTCACAAGTTCCGGATATTCTGTTTCCATTATTTGGAATGTAAGTGAAATCTATCTAAGAAAAAAAATTTAGATTCCCGCTATAACAAGAAAGTAGATAATGAACACCTCATAATGTTGTTTTTAAAATTTCCATACAGTATTTTCATTTTGCACACACTTAAGGAGCCACAATGAAATTACAATCTCGAAACATCCTCACCATACTGCTCTCCGGTTTGTGGATCAATGCATCGGAGTTTTTCAGAAATGAAGTTTTATTAAAATCATATTGGGTCAGCCATTATCAATCACTCGGCCTAACCTTCCCATCCGCACCAATTAATGGAATGATGTGGATTGCGTGGGGATTTTTATTTGCCATCGCAATATATATCATCTCCAGAAAATTCGATCTCATACAGACAACATTGCTTGGGTGGTTCACCGCATTTGTTTTGATGTGGGTTGTTACATGGAATTTGAATGTTCTTCCTATCTCCATTCTTCTCTATGCAGTTCCGCTCAGTCTGTTGGAAAGTTTTGTCGGAGCATATATTTGCGGGAAAATGTCTCCGTCTGCCTAAAAAATAATTTTGTCCGGCATCCACTAATGGATTCCCGCTGACAATCCGCGGGAATGACAAAAAGCGATGCGGTGTAATTTCAGTTAAACACCCCGTTGTGTCTTTACATGGAATTTGCCACATTGAAGCAACAAAGACGATCGATCCCTTCCAGAAATATTCCAATCGCCTCATGTTGACTCAACTTTAAAATTCCATTCAGAAAGGAATGCACATGTCAGAGCAGAGTTCTTCCGGAAGCGAATCGTGGCGTTCATTGCTTGCCAAATACCAGCAATCGCACCTTGCGCGAAGTGTGTGGCAGATTGTCAATTCATTCGGCCCGTACTTCATTCTGTTATTTTTGATGTACCTCAGTCTTGATTACTCATACTGGATCACGCTGGCATTGGCAGTACCGGCGGCGGGATTCCAGGTGCGGACATTCATTATTTTCCACGACTGCACGCACGGTTCGTTCTTCAAATCACAGCGCGCCAACAACGTGCTGGGAATTTTCAGCGGGCTGTTTACGCTCACACCGTATTTTGAATGGCGCCACAACCATTCCATCCACCATGCCACCGGAAGCGATCTCGACTATCGCGGCACCGGCGATGTTTGGATGCTGACAGTAAAAGAGTATCTCACACTGCCGTGGCATAAACGCATTGCCTATCGTACGTATCGGAATCCATTCGCAATGTTCTTCATCGGCCCGTTGGTAATGTTTTTTATCTCGCACCGGATCCCGTCAACACATTCCGGCCCGCGGGAAAAACGGAGTGTCCATTTTACGACGATGGCAATTGCTCTCATCACTGCTGCACTCAGTTATGCTATCGGTTTCGGCACGCTCGTCAGTATCATGCTGCCAACAATCTGGATCGCCGGCATCTTCGGCGTGTGGCTCTTCTACGTCCAGCACCAGTTCGATGAAACATATTGGACAGATCATAAGCACTGGGATTTTTTTTCTTCGGCACTCAAAGGAAGTTCATTCTACAAGCTTCCGAAAATTCTGCAATTCTTCAGCGGCAATATCGGCTTCCATCACATCCACCATTTAAATCCGCGGATACCGAATTACACGCTCAACAAAGTACAAAAAGAAGTACCGATGTTTCAGGAAGTAAAACCGGTGACATTCTTCTCAAGTCTTCGCTTTCTGTTTCTGCATCTATGGAACGAAGAAGAACAGAAGTTGATCGGATTTCACGCACTGAGACGAATGCGGCGAAGTGCGTAAATGATTTTTGGGCAGATTGGGTTTTAACTGTTCACGACTTTCTTTTAGAGAAAAAAAGTCACCAAAAGATACTTTCGAAATCGTAATCCACAGAATCACTCTCCGGGGTTCAGTTTTGCCTCTCAAAAAATCTGGATTCTTTACCGCGTTTAGCGTAACACAAAAAATAAAGACATTCCTCTCTTTTATGCGTGACATCTTTTTACAATTTGTGACGCAACAAAGACATCTTTTCCATTTCTCGGGGCGTATCATTGCTAAACACCGAAACATACGACAGTAAAAAAATATCACGGGAGGATGTCATGAAAACAAGAATAGCAATAGCAGCCATAGTTATGATGATGGCAATACAAATCGGTGCCGCACGTGAACCGGCAAAAAGATTTCCCACACTGGAAAAGAAAATTGAGTACGCAAAAAAGAATTGGATCGCGGCGCTGCAGACTGAGAACGAAGGAGTTATTGAGTCGGTAATGAGAATCGTTTCCAAGTTTAAATTGCAACACCCCGCGGTGGATGTGAAGGAATTAAAAGAAGCATTCGATATCATCTCCCTTACCAATCCTTCAGGAGCGGTGCGTTACAAAGCCTATATTGCATCCAGCATCTGCACAGATCCGGAATGGTATGCACAGGAACAACGTGTGCTCACCGCCGTTGAAGAGAATTTCTTCCGTGTGGCATCAACAAGGTTGCATCAAAAATTAATCAGCGGCTATTCCTTCTAAATTCTCATCTCATCCTCCGCACACATCAACCCGAAGTCTGTTTGATTCGGGTTGTTTTTTTCCTTAGCAATTCGTTAACATAAATTTTACTTCTTGGTGATACGATTCTGCAATATTGAACGATGTTCAAAAAGGGTGCATCACTTTCCATTGTTATAGTGCCGTTCTTACGCCGGTTTTCCATTACCGCGCTCACTGCTGTAGCTTGCTTTTTAACGTATCAACAACTTCAAACCGATATCTACGACTTCCCGAATCCAAAACCATTTTCCGGAGATTCAATTTACAATCCGTATGCACATGTGCAGGGAACGTGGTACAAGGCAAATTTTCATGCTCACACAAAGGCGTATTCCGGATTAACGTATGGAACAAAAAGCGCGCGGTATGTCATCGGCAAGTATAAAGCGCTCGATTACGACATCATCAATATCTCGGATTACTTCAGCATGAAGAATAATTCATCCGACAGTGATTTATTTTTGGATATGTACGAGCACGGTTTGAACATCTTTAAAACTCATCGCTTGGTCATCGGCGCACCATCGGTCGATTACTTTGATTTCTCTTTCAACTTTACTCTCAGCAATAAACAGTACGTCCTCCACCGTCTTGAAAATGAATGCCGCTTGCTCGCCATTGCTCATCCAGAATTTGAAGACGGACATACCCGCAACGATGTAAAATATCTGAGCGGTTATCAATGCATGGAAGTACTGAATCACCTGCGCACATCAACCGCTCACTGGGATTCAGCCCTGAGCGCCGGTAAACCGGTGTGGCTCATCGCGGGGGACGATTCGCACAGCTCTTCATCCATTCTTGAGTGCGGCAGAACGTGGA
>JAQUOA010000269.1 GCA_028749215.1 Bacteroidota bacterium | reverse complement strand
CTTGTCGCGGTAAATGTTGCCGGGGTGGATGATAATTTTTTCTCCGACACATTGTTCGGCCATAAAAAAGGAGCTTTCACAGGAGCTGAAACGGATCGGAAAGGACTCATCGAAAAAGCTGATAATGGCACGTTGTTCCTTGACGAAATTGGCGATTTGAGTGTTGAATCTCAGGTGAAATTATTGAGATTACTGCAAGACGGCCTTTACTATCCGCTGGGTTCAGATACCGCAAAATTATCCAATGCAAGAATTCTCGTTGCAACACACCGCGATATTGAAACGATGCAAACAAGCAATACATTTAGACAAGATTTATATTATCGGTTGAAGTCGCACCACATTGCTATTCCTTCTCTTCGTGAAAGGAAAAGTGATTTGCCGTTTTTGATAGATCACCTCATTACCAAAGCATCTGAACAGCTTGGCAAAAAACGGCCGACGGTTCCAAAAGAATTATACACTCTCTTAAGTAATTACTCCTTTCCGGGAAACATTCGTGAACTTGAAGGGATGATTTTTGATGCGATCGGTTTACATACGTCAGGAATTTTATCACTTGAATCGATCAGGAAAAAAGTTTCAGCTCATAGCCCGGACCGTAATTCAAAAATCTCGAGTTCAAATTCTGCTCAAAAAGAATCTGATGAGGTAGTTTTCTTCCCGGGAAGATTTCCTACCTTAAAGGAAATTGAAGAGACATTGATTGAAGAAGCTTTAAAGCGTGCAGAGAACAATCAAACAATTGCCGCAGACCTACTTGGAATTTCCCGACGGGCGCTAAACAACAGACTTCGAAGAACCGAGAGCGATAAAGAATAATTTCCCTGTCCAAACCATGCCACTTTTTTGCACAAAGCCACATTGAATCACTTCAAGCATTCTTTTATGTATCAATAGGTTACAGATGTTTTGTGAAATACGTAAACAGTTTTGTGGCACCATTCAGTTTCCTTGCCATTAACAAAAGGTGGTTTACGGGATAATTTCACCAGGTTCTCCTCTGTAAGAGTTGGCACTCCGTTTGCAGTACTATTACGCAAACAGTGAACAACCACTAAGCAGGAGGAAAGAAATGAAAAACACATTCGTAAAAACAATTTTTACATTTGTAGCAGTAGTGATGATGACTTCGGTAAATGGAATCGCACAAAGTAATGATACTGCTCTTGATTCCAGTATCTATAAAAGAAAAATAAATAACACAGCCATTCTAAATAATTTTCAAATGTCATTGAAAAGCGACATCAAGGGAATTATTGAAGGAACGATATACAATATCGTTGTCTATAAAAGGTATTTTCCCCAAATGAATTATTCCAAAATCATTGATAATTTGGAAATTGTGATTCAAGAAAATGAAGATCCATCCATCAGCTATAAAGCACAGTTAGCAATCATGTATTTGCGGCATGCTAACCGAATAGACATATCTCCGGTGGGTCATGCAATCGATCACGAATATCTTTTCAAAGAAATTTCAGAAAAGTTAGAGAAAGAACTCTTAGTTGTGAACGACTAACTTTTTAAGTCAGTTAATACAAAAGCCATGATCATGGAGAAAAGAAATATTATGATTGTGGTTTTTTTTATAGGTGTCATACGGCGAAGGTTTGGAATTGAAGTCATACTGCTGAACAAAAAGCACTTGCATTACAACAAGTGCTTTTTGTTTATCTTCAATGTAAAAACGTACGGATGGGTTACTTCAAATTCGGACAACGTTTATCGTGCAAATACGTAAAGGCTACATCTCAAAAACTTTTGATAGACTTTTCTGAACAGCTTTGACTGTCTTTTCTAGATCTTTTGAAGAGTGTGCAGATGAAATAAATGCTGCTTCAAATTGGGATGGAGGAAGATAGATCCCTTCGTTCAGCATCGATTGAAAAAATTCTCCAAATAGTTTTGTATTGCATGTTCTGGCATCATCGGCATTTCGGATAGGCTGCGATGTGAAAAAGAGCGTCATCATTGAGCCGACACGGTTAATGGTAACGGAATATTTTTTCTGTGCAATGAATTGGCCAATTTCTTTTTCCAACAATGAACCGCTCTGCTCAAGTTTTTCATAAACAGATGAATCGGTTTTTAATATTTTTAACTGCGCCATGCCTGCCGCCATTGCCAACGGATTTCCCGACAATGTGCCGGCTTGATACACAGGTCCCGAAGGTGCGATCATTTTCATAATTTCTTTTTTGCCGCCGTACGCACCTACCGGTAAACCGCCGCCAATAATTTTTCCCAATGTTGTCAGATCAGGCTTGATGTTGAATCGTTCCTGTGCACCACCAAGGGCAACGCGGAATCCGGTCATCACTTCATCAAAAATTAAAACTATATTTTCGGCATCGCAGAGCGTTCGAAGATCATTCAAAAAATTATTCTTTGGCGGGATACATCCCATGTTTCCCACAACAGGCTCAACAATGATCGAAGCAATCTCGTGGGGATGTTGCTGCACTTGCGCACGCACTGATTCGATATTATTAAACTCAGCCGTGAGCGTGTGTTCCGCAACTGATGCCGTTACGCCCGGACTATCCGGAACACCAAATGTAGCGGCGCCCGACCCTGCTTTAATCAAAAATGAATCAGCATGGCCGTGGTAGCAGCCGTCGAATTTTAAAATTTTATTTCGTTTTGTATACGCGCGCGCAAGACGAATAGCGCTCATTGTCGCTTCTGTCCCTGAGTTCACCATGCGCACCATTTCAATGGAGGGCATGATGGAACGAATAAGTTCCGCCATTTCCACTTCGCGTTCCGTTGCTGCGCCAAAACTTGTCCCATCAGTCATGACGGTACGAAGAGCATCGAGAATCGGTTGGTACGCATGGCCAAGAATCATCGGTCCCCATGAACCGACGTAATCGATGTATTCATTGCCGTCAACATCCCACATGCGTGAGCCTGAAGCTTTTGTAATGAAGACTGGTTTCCCGCCAACCGAGGCAAATGCACGAACCGGAGAATTAACTCCGCCCGGAATGACTTGCACAGCGCGGTCAAATAATTTTTCTGAAGTAGTGTGAATCATAAGGAATAGTCATTTTTAAAAAATAAATTACAACAGTTTTGCAGCGTCTTTAGCAAAGTATGTAAGGATCATATCAGCGCCAGCACGTTTGATGGAGAGCAATGTTTCCATCATCACACGTTCTTCATCAATCCAGCCGTTCTTCCCTGCCGCTTTAATCATGGCGTACTCTCCGCTCACATTGTACGCAGCAGTCGGCATTCTGAATTCGTCTTTCACTCTGCGAATGATGTCAAGGTACGGAAGCGCCGGCTTCACCATGACGATATCGGCTCCTTCTGCAATATCTTGTTCCACTTCGCGTATGGCTTCATCGCTGTTGGCGGGATCCATTTGGTGCGAACGGCGGTCTCCGAATTTCGGCGTACTTTCCGCCGCTTCGCGAAACGGCCCGTAAAATCCCGACGCATACTTTGCAGCGTACGACATAATCGGAATGTTGTGAAAAGAATTTTGATCGAGAATTTTTCTGATGGCGCCGACTCTGCCGTCAAACATATCGGACGGTGCAATAATATCAGCTCCTGCCTGCG
>JAQUOA010000062.1 GCA_028749215.1 Bacteroidota bacterium | reverse complement strand
TCTGTGATCGGAGGCGAAGGAAGCGGCGGGGTTATTCTGCCGGAAGTTCATCTTGGCCGTGATGCCATTGTTGGAATTGGATTATTTTTGCAATTGCTGACAAATTTTAACGGTAAAGCATCCGCGCTGAAAGCCACATTGCCTCAATACGAAATCGTCAAAAATAAAATTGAACTTGGTTCTCTCAAACCGGACATCATTCTTTCCGCGCTCCATGAAAAATACTGCAAGAGTGAAAAGACAAACATGGACGATGGATTGAAAATTGATTTTGCAACATCGTGGGTGCACCTGCGAAAATCAAATACCGAACCGATCATTCGTATCATTGCCGAAGCGAAAACAAAACAAGAAGCGACACAATTAGTCGAAAGATTCCAAAAAGAAATTCTTGATCAAAAGACGTAGCCATGTACCTCCCGCCGACACATTGGTTGTTACAAACAGTTTAGTAGCTTCTGCCGTCATATTTTCTTATACTTTTACTGTTGATGTAACGATAAATATAGAAATCAAGATTGTATAAAAATGGTACTGTGTAAAGTTATTGGTTCCGTTGTTTCGACTCTGAAAAACCAAGCGCTGCAAGAATACAAACTGCTGATGGTTCAGCCAATTGACGTTGAAGGGAAGTTCGTCGGCAGAGATGTGATCGCCATAGACACTGTTGATGCCGGCGTTGGCGACACCGTGCTGATTATTCAAGAAGGTGCCGGTGCGCAGCAAATTCTAAAACGAAAAGATATTCCTGTCCATACTGTAGTGGTCGCCATTATCGATGGAATCGACACGTAAAGACATTCGCAATGTCTGTTTCAATTAACATACCAGACCTTCTCCGCCTTGCTTCCATTCCCGGCATTGGCGCATACCGTATTCGCAGTCTCATCACGCATTTTTCTTCCGCAAAAGAAGTTCTTCAAGCATCTCCGCGCAATCTTGTTCGTGTAGAAGGAATCGACAAAAAACTCGCATCATTCATTGCGCATTATAAAGATGGTGAATCGTTTGTGGAAGAGCAGTTATCCAGGCTGAATAAAGTCAACGGAAGAATTATCACGCTCTGGGATGAAGACTATCCCCCTCTCCTGAAGAAAATCTACGATCCGCCGGTCATTTTATTTGTTCGGGGAATGATCAAAAAGGATGATCAATATTCCGTTGCCATTGTTGGCACACGAAATCCCACTCAATATGGAAAATTGGCTGCTGAGAAATTTGCCAAAGAGCTTTCGACTAAAGGTGTATGCATCATCAGCGGTCTGGCGCGAGGCGTTGATACTATTGCACATACTGCGGCATTGCAATCAGGCGGCCGCACAGTATCTGTGATTGGAAGCAGTCTTGACCATATTTATCCTGCGGAGAATAAAAAGCTTGTTGATCAGATAGAAGAACAGGATCGCGGCGCCGTCGTCTCTGAATTTTTTATGGACACCAAACCCGATCCGGGAAATTTTCCAAGACGAAATCGCATCATCAGCGGGATGTCGTTTGGAACACTCATCATCGAATCCGATCTCAATGGCGGGGCAATGATTACGGCGACAACTGCAATTGATCAAAATCGTGAACTCTTCTGCCTCCCCGGAAACATTTCCGAAAAGAAAAGCAGCGGCACCAATAAACTCATCAAACTTGGCGAGGCAAAGCTTGTGCAAACGGTGGATGATATTCTCGATGAATTAGAAATATCGCTTCGTCCAATTCTTACGCCGCGCAAACAAAAAAATTCACCGCCTGCCTTAACCATCTTCGAACAAAAAATTTTCGACGTACTTTCGGAAGAACCAATGCACATCGACCTCATTTCTGAACAATCGGGCCTCTTGCCTTCCGATACGCTGGTAAACCTTTTAAGTATTGAATTTAAATCGCTGGTTCGTCAGCTTCCTGGAAAATTTTTTGTAAAAATTTAAATATCCGCAATATCAACGGCGCATTTTCAGGCCCAAATCCTTTTTCCTTCCCCAAAATATTTGTATGTTACCATTACTATGGTAGTGATCGACAACATTATAGTTCACGAATCTGTTGCAGAAACAAAGTTTGCCTGCGACTTAAAGGTATGTAAAGGGGCATGCTGCACGTTTCCCGGTGGACGGGGCGCACCGTTACTCGATGAAGAAGTGTTTGAAATTGAAAAAGCATTTCCATTCATTGAGACACTTCTTCCGCCAGAGCATCTTTCTGCCATCGAAAACCATGGTCTGGTTGACGGCTTTGCAGGCAACTATGCCACGCAGTGTGTTGATGGAAAAGCGTGCGTGTTTGTGTACTATGAAAACGATATTGCCTACTGTGCTTTTGAAAAAGCATTCGTTGAAAAGAAAATTCAATTTCGCAAGCCAATTTCCTGCCATTTATTTCCTATTCGCGTCGATCGCGATGGCAACGGCATCCACTTTGAATATTTCAGTGAATGTGACCCGGCACTTGAAAATGGAAAGCAACAGAACATCTCCGTTCATCGATTTGCCAAAGAACCGCTCGAACGAACGTTCGGAAAAAAGTGGACGGAAAAATTAACACACCACATTGACAAAGATTGCTCGCACTAGGTATGCTTCACTTATCACAACAATTAAGGCTTCTCCAAAAATTAACGCCGCAGCAGATCCAATATCTGAAGCTGCTTCAGCTTCCCACACTGTCTCTTGAGCAAATGATCAAGACCGAACTTGAGCTGAACCCTTTGTTGGAAGAAGGTGTTGAGGATGAAACGGTAGAAGTAGAGCAACCCGCTGAAGAAACTCCGGCAACAGAAGAACAAGCAGAGACTGCTGCTGATAAAAAAGAAGAAGAGTTTTCTTTTGAAGATTATATCAACGAACAAGATTCGTATCCTGCAAAAGGAGAATCGCACAACACCAATGATGACGAACAGGAAGAGATGCCTATTGCGGCACCGACCCCGTTCGTAGAAAAATTGACGGATCAGCTCCGTCTGGCTGAAGTGACCGACACGGGCATGCTTGTGGCAGAGGAAATCATCGGCAACATTGATGAAGACGGATATTTGCATCGAGACCTTGAATCCATCGTCAACGATATCAACCTCGCCCATAAACTTCACCTCACGGTAAAACAGGTGGAAGAAGTGTTACAAATTATCCAGCGGCTCGATCCTCCCGGCATTGGTTCGCGGTCGCTGCAGGAATGTCTTCTCGTCCAGCTCGAGTTTGTGAAGAACCACCATGAGCTTGTTGACCTGGCAAGAAAAGTCCTCACCGAACATTTTGAAGCCTTCACAAAAAAGCATTACGAGCAAATCTCGAAACTCATGATGCTGCCGTTGGACGATGTCAAAAAGGTCCTCGAACTTATCGCCCACCTCAACCCGAAACCGGGTGAAGGCACGATCACCACACAGGAAAATTATCTTACGCCGGACTTTCTCGTTACCAAAGATGAAGATAATTTTATCATCCAGCTCAACGATCGAAATATCCCGCCGCTCCGCATCAATCGTAATTACAAAGAACTGATGTCGCGCAAGAACAAAACCGTCGGTGCAGATACACGGAATTTTTTGAAACAAAAATTCGACGCGGCGAAATGGTTCATCGCTTCAATCTACCAGCGGCGCGAAACGATGCTGAAGGTGATGCATTCCATCGTCGATAAACAGCGCGAATTTTTTGAGACCGGTGAAGGATTAAAACCGCTGATCTACAAAGACATTGCTGAAATTATTAAAATGGATATTTCCACCATCAGCCGTGTGGTAAATGGAAAGTATGTGCAGACGGATTTCGGTGTGTTTGAACTGCGTCATTTCTTCAGTGAAGGGATCAGCACTCAAAGCGGAGAAGATGTATCGAATAAAGAGGTCAAAGAACGTATCAAAGAAATTCTTGCTTCCGAGGATAAATCGAAACCGTTAAGCGATGAAGAAATTGCCGTCATTTTGAAACAAAAAGGATTTAATATTGCCCGCCGCACTGTTGCAAAGTACCGTGAGTCAATGATGATTCCTGTTGCACGTCTCAGGCGTTCAATTTAAAAAGAGAATACGTATGAAAAAAGAAACGATGCACTCCACCACCATCATTGGGCTGACCCTCAATGGAAAATCGGCCATTGGAAGCGATGGACAAGTAACGCTGGGCACCACAGTGATGAAACAGCATACCAAAAAAGTACATTCTCTGTACAATGGATCGGTCCTCGTCGGTTTTGCCGGCGCTTCAGCGGACGCTTTTGCGTTGATGGAACGGTTTGAAGAAAAATTACAGATGTATCAAGGCAATGTTGAACGTTCTGCCATTGCACTGGCAAAAGATTGGCGCATGGATAAATATCTGCGACATCTTGAAGCAATGATTGGAGTGCTGAGTAAAGAAAACACCTTCGTCATTTCAGGAACCGGCGATGTGCTTGCTCCCGATGATGGAATTATCGCGATCGGCTCCGGCGGAAATTTTGCACTTGCCGCCGCGCGCATGCTCATCAAGCATACCAAACTTACTGCCAAAGAAATTGTTGAAGAAAGCTTGAAAACAGCGGCCGATATTTGCATTTACACGAACTCTAATATTTCAATTTTGGAATTGTAGAGTGGCGTCAATTGTTTCATTGAATTACACATGGTCGCCAAGTCACTACCACAAAATCACCATCTATCTATAGATTCGTCACATCTTCATATGGCAAAAAAAAATATTCTTGAAACTCATTCTGCCTCACCGAAAGAATTCACTCCGTCTCAAATTGTCAAAGAGCTGGATAAATACATTATCGGCCAGCACGATGCAAAAAAATCTGTCGCCATTGCGCTCCGCAACAGATGGCGGCGCCTTCAGGTGCCGGAAAATCTTCGCGACGACATCATGCCGAACAACATTATTTTGATTGGACCCACCGGCGTTGGAAAAACTGAAATCGCACGGCGATTGGCTAAACTTGCCAATGCACCATTCATCAAAGTTGAAGCATCAAAATTCACTGAAGTGGGGTACGTTGGACGCGATGTGGAATCGATGATCCGCGATCTTACCGAACTTGCAGTGGTGATGGTGCGTTCTGAAATGACCTCCGCCGTTGAAGAAAAAGCGACACATCAAGCAGAAGAGCGCATTCTGGACATCCTCATTCCTCCGGTAAAAAAAGCTCATAGTGACGAGAAGGTTAATTCAACAGACGAGGAACTGAACGAAAAAACCCGCGACCGGTTTCGCGAAAAGATTCGAGCCGGCGATCTCGACGGACGGGTCATTGAAATTGATGTGGTGAGTGATCAATTCCCTTCAATGCAAGTACTTGGCCCGATCAATTTAGAAGAAATGGGCGTCAACATTCAAGAGATGCTCGGCGGGATGATGCCGAAAAAATCGAAGAAAAGAAAAACCACTGTTGACGAAGCAAAAAAAATTCTCATTCACGAAGAAGCACAAAAACTTATTGATCATGACGCGGTAGTGAAAGAAGCGATCCACCGCGTTCAAAATTCAGGCATCGTGTTCATTGATGAAGTGGACAAAATTGCCGGCAGCCGCTCCGGAACAGCGGGAGGACCAGATGTCTCCCGCGAAGGCGTCCAGCGGGATCTTCTGCCGATTGTTGAAGGTTCAACAGTCACCACCAAGTACGGTTCGGTTAAGACCGATCATATATTATTCATTGCTTCCGGTGCATTCCATGTTGCGAAACCTTCGGATTTAATTCCCGAATTACAGGGACGTTTCCCGATCCGTGTGGAATTGAAAAGTTTAACAGAAGATGATTTCATTAAGATTTTAACGCTGCCGCAGAATGCTTTGCTGAAACAGTACACCGAACTGTTGAAAACCGAAGGGATCGTCATAACATTCGCGGATGATGCTATTAACGCTATTGCCCGGATCGCTACGCAAGTGAATGAAGAGATAGAGAACATCGGTGCCCGACGCTTGCATACCATCATGACATCACTTCTTGACGATATCTTGTACAACTCTCCCGATCACATCACCGATAAAAAAATTACCATCTCGAAAGAAACAGTTGAAAAGAAACTTTCAACGATAGTAAAAAACAAAGACCTTAGCAGATATATCCTTTAAAATAAAAAATCCCCGAAACAGCCTGGTTTCGGGGATGTAGTTTCTCTCCAACAAAATAAATTAAAATCTCATCCGCATTCCAACGGTTAATGAACCTGTCCTAAAACTATTGGGACTGACAAGAATGGCGATACTCTGTGTTGCAAAATCAAGATCAAACCTGTTGGCAAAATGAATTCCAAATCCTGCCGACCATCCAAACCGTTCACGACCTCCTAAGATAATACCGGTGCGCAATGGCAGCCAGCCGGCGAGAGGATCGAGTTCGGTTCCGATTGCATATTGAACAATTTTTGTATTCCCTGCCAAATTATTGAAACCGATATGAATATCTGTTGCCACGACCCACGGGAAAGGGAATGATTCTATAAGATCATCAAGGTGCACCTCAGCACCTAGATGAAATGCCGTGGGCAAACCGTAATCAAACGCCGTCGTATCAAACGTTTGGCCTTTGAATGCTTTTGACAATGTGTCGAGATTTTCCTTATTCAGTCCTTCAACAGCAAAGTTCGACCTTCCAACAATAGCTTTTGGATTTTTGCTCCACGTAATTTTTCCGATGTCGGTGATACTGATCCCCACTCTTATGGAATTGACGATGAGAGCGGAAACACCAATATCAAAACCCATACCCGATCCTGCCGGTTCTTTCCCCGTTGAATCATAGGCAACCAATTGCAGAAAATCAAAATTTCCTTTTATTGAATCGGCGTAAAATTGAGTTTGCCCGGTTTTAGGATTTGTATAGTTTTGTCCAACGGTTTGAATCACGGCATTGTAATGATCGGTTGTGGAGAACGCCAAGCCTTTAAGATATTTTACACCAACCCCAACGGAAAATTCTTCGACATCCGGAATTTTAACCGGGATCAAGTAGCCGGCGGAAACATTCAATTCGGCAATGGCTGAAGCATTCACACTGGTTCCGCCAAAATCGAATGTCCCCTCTCCCGCATCATTAATGTTACCCTGCAATGGAAATTTTAAAATGGCATCTGCTAAATCTAGATTGGATAAAACTCGAACCGATGGAACAACGGCAAGTCCAAAGCCATTAAACTGGAGTGAAAGTCCCAACGGTGCCACCTCAACACCGGCCTGTGTACGTGCAATCCCGCCGGGGAACAATCCCAAAATCTCTTGTTTATCTGCTTCGGTAAGATGTCTTCCAATTTGTTTACCCGGATTATTTGGATCAGGAACACCGGTAAAATAATCGTTGTAGATTTTGTAATTAATAAAATCACTCCCCGCACTAATGCCGATCGGAAATAAATTTATTGTCACCGTTGCATCCCGATCATCGAGCGCAAGGTTTGCAGGATTTAATCCTACAGCATCCAGCCCGCGTGATATTGCGGTAAATGTTCTTCCCATCCCAACTAATCGTGCCGATGATCGTTCCCCTCCAGCGCACAGCGTTGTAACCATGCCGAGAAGAATCATCACAAACGAAGTACGAATTACTTTATTCATTATTTTCTCCTTTCTCTTCATGGCTATTTTTTATGAGATAATCTGTCGACATCGACATTAAATCGTAAATTTGCTGAACTCTTTACCCGAATACTATCGGTGCTGTTAAACTTCACGGGCGTTGCTCCATTATCTTGTGCCGTTACAAGCTTAATGTCCATGGCGGTAAATCCGGCTTGACTGATTTTTAATGCCTGGCTTCCAGTCAGAGTTATCGCTGATGAACTCTTTACTCCCGTATGATTTGTCGTATTATCACCGGCAACCCTAATTGTGTCTAACACTAAAACAGGCGGTGAGATATTATCTGCCTTTGTTGAATCCAATGGGTTCGATCGCAATAATTTTGTTTTAATTTCAATACCCAACGGAAATGTATTGAAAACATCAAATAGTATATCGCCCCCTAAGATTGAATTCGTCATTGCGGTATCGGACACGTTGCTTGAAATTGATGCGGTATCTTTGTACGAACCGTCCATAATTCCCAATCGCAAAGGAAATGAAAAATCGACCGAGGTATACACACTGTCGTGGTTCTTGACATATCCGACACTGTCGTTTTGATACGCATCCATCGGTTCAAGATTTGCAAGGCCGGCAACAACAAATTTATCAGGGAAAGAAAACCGGCCGTTTTTTATAAAACCAGAAAGGAATTGATCGATGGTTTTCCCGTTAGCATCGGGATGAAGTTTATCAAACACAATTTTCGCCGTATCGCCAGGGAAAATCCTATAGCTCACCCCATCCGGACTATGATTTCTGTCTCCTACAGGAGGATTAGGAGTTGAAAGTTTTTGTCCTGCCACACCGCCTGTCACACTGGTAATATCAAACTTTAGATCGGTTGGAAATAAACTTTTTGTAAAAATCTTGAGCGTAATTTGTGCGCTGTCAAATTTTACGCTGGCGGCGCTGAAATTATTTGTCGATGACCCAAGGTTTGCTTCCACGTTTTCATTAACCGGAACAATGGTTGGGGGAATTTTTCCCGTTAAGTTGTCCAATACGTACGGTTGAACCACACCGGCAATTTGGTCGGGAATGATACGAACCAAAACCGAATCTGTTTTTCGTATGACTTTCTTTGTTAAAGATCTTACCAAAGTTTTTATATTGAGAGAAAAGTGAACCCCATTAGTTAACGTGGGAGATTGAAGCCGGTAATCTTTCATCAACACATTCATGTTGTAATTCTGTCCACCTGTTATTTTAATTGAATCTCTCGGGCTATTGACTGTATAATCAAAAAGTTTGAAAGATTGACCCGATGCTTTATTGACAAACTCACGAAGATTAAAACCTACGATAACATCGAATGGAATCGCATTGTTTATATTAATATCAAACTTCCCCGCAGAAAATTCTGCTATCTTAATAAAAACCGAGTCATCTAATTTTTGAAGCGAGTCTGTAATACTCGTCACCGGTAAATAAAACTCATTCACCAATTTCATTTTTGCTTCCGACAGTGTCGGATTCCCCGTGCCGTTTTTAGTAATGGAAATTGTCGCCGTAATAGCACCACCATAGTTTTTCGTTCCGTTTAAGCCTACCGTCTGCACTTGAAATTGCATTCGTAAAAGAGATTCCATTCTCTTGCCATTTAGGACTACCGATGCAGTTTTTTGTCCCCCACTGCTATCAACTGTCCCTATGGTAAACGAACCGACAACTTCGGATAGATTGGAAGCATTCACTAAATTAATCGGTGTGGTGAAATTTACTTTAAAATGAAACGTGTTCGTAATCGTTAACGTCATTTGGCCTTCTTCGTAAATAAGATAATCGTACGTGGAAGAATCGCTAACGACAACTGTATCTTTGTTCAAGGTTTGATCACCTCCCGGCCACGGAACTCCGTTTACTGGAGTTTGTCCTGTAATGTCTTTAAAGGATAACGCAAAGCCCGGAACCGAAACCGAAGAGATTGGAATGAGCCCTAATCTTTCTACAAACGACGCCGATAACGGATTAAGAGTAGGGACAACTATTTCTTGAGGCTGATTAACCAGCTCAGCCGGACGATAAACGAGTTCGTTGTTCACCGTCACAAAACGAGCGGAATCTTTCGCAATCATATCCTTTAAGTAGAACGTTTTATTCATCAAAGGAACGCTCAATTGTGTATCCCATGAAGGGAGAACGGGCTGGGACGGTATTTTGACACAACTATAAAAAAGAGCAGTAAGTAAAAAATAAGACAACGCCAATGCAATTTTGTTCATAGTATTTTTAGGTCCTAAACGTCGCATAAACTACCCCCGAATAAAAAGAAGTAATGAATCTTTGGTGTGAGTGAAGATACAAGTGCGTGCATCAAAACGCAACAATCTATGTCACATTAGAAAGTTGTAATATTTCAGGAGGAGGGTGCGGTAAAAAAGGGGATTTTCATGAAAACCCCTTGAGTGTTCAATGAATTTTTTCTTCTTTGGAAGGAATTTGAAAACCATATGATGGATTCGGTAAATCTTCCCCCAAGATTTTAATTTCCCCGAATTTTTCTTCATACTTCTGAATATTGTCTTTAATGGCATTGAGCAGCAACTTGGTATGTTGCGGCGTCATCACAATGCGGGCGTGTACTTTTGCTTTCGGCACGCCGGGCAATATACGTGTAAAATCAACAACAAATTCTGCCGGTGAATGAGTAATGATCGCAAGGTTCGAATAAATCCCTTCTGCTTCTTTTTCATTCAATTCAATATTAATTTGTTGCCCTTGCGGCGGTTGTTGATTGCTCATGGTCTCTCCCATAAAAAAAAGCAGGTGTTCAAAGGAACACCCGCAACACATCATGAATTAATTTTTCCCCTGGCGAATGGCATCGGCTTTGTTGTACGCTTCAGTTGCCTTTTTTGGATCGCCAAGATTGGCGTACACCTGGCCGAGCAATTCCCAAATTTGTACTTCATTTGGTTTTTCAACAAGCACTTTCTCTAAGAACGGAATCGCCGCTTTATATTTTTCTTGATACGATTTGTCATCATCTTTACCGGCTTTCTTTAAGCGGTCTTGTTCAGCAACGCCCCAGTTCACATACGTTGCGGCAACGTTGTACACCGCCGAACTCATTCCCGGATCGATGGCTAACGCGGCTTTAAATTCGTTCACAGCTTCTTCATACATATTATCTTTTAATAAAAATACGCCGTAGTTGTATCGATCGAATTTGCTATCGGGATATTTTTTCACTCGCGCAATAAGCAGGTCGCGTGCTTCGTTGTTCCGCTCGGCACCAATGTACGCATTCATTAAACTTTCAGAAAGGTCGGCATCTTCAGGATACATTGCCGACCCTTTTTTCAATACATCTACTGCTTTATCGAACTCGGCAACTGATTTTGCATGGTATGCTGAATCAATTTTCACCGCGACCGCCGTTGTGTACTTCACCGACTCGACGACATCGTTCGCCATCGTCACCACAAGATTATATTTTGGGTATGTCCATATTTCTTTTGCGGAAGCATTCTTCCCTTTCCCCTTGGACTCTTTGGTAACTGACGTCGGTTCGCCAAGGTAGAATTTCACATCGACAGCTTTGGTCTTTTCCCGGATTTGATCGAGCGATTTTTTTGTCTCCATCGCTTCGCGATTCTGTTCAACAAATTTTGTCTGGAAATCGGTGCCGTGCATAAGATACATACCGCTTAAAATTTTAATGGCAAAAAGAGATTTTCCTTTTTCCATTGCTTCAGTCAACGGGCCCACCGCACTTTCAATATCTCCTTTTTTATAGTACGCCAGTCCGAGATTTTGTTGGTTCACAAAACTATCAGGTTCAAGGTAAGAGGCAAGTTTGAATGCTTCGATAGCCGATTCGTAACCTACTGAGTCTCCCTTATTTAATTTTTCAACTCCATCGTTGTATGTTTTCCCCCAGATGGACACGGTGTAACCGGTGATTTCTTTTTTGTGCGTGGGTGCAACTCCTAAGGCGCTCACGAATGCATCCTTCATTCCTTTGTAATCTTTTGTCTCAATGCGAATTTGTCCGAGCAAGAACCATGCTTCTTCATTCTTCGGGTTCTTTGCTAATTCTTTTTGCAGCTGTGTTACAGCATTTTGATATTCTTTCCGCTGGATGTACAGTTTTGCACTGGTCATTTCCGCGGACGAGCATTGAAAACCCATCAACGCCAGCGATGCAACGGTAATGATGAGCATTCCATAGATAATAAATTTTTTCATGTGTGCCTCAAATAATTTGGTTGGAGTTTGACTTATTTGGTGGACAAATATAGAGATTTTTCCCTTTAAATTCTCCACTTCTTTTTCTAATTTCTTACATGCGGACACATCCTAGCTGGTGTCAGGACTGCTTTTGAACAATCACTTTTTTAATGAGAGCATCATGAGCACAATATTTACAAAAATTATCAACCGCGAAATCCCAGCTGAAATTCTGTATGAAACGGATAACGTCATCTCTATTATCGACATTATGCCGATTCATTACGGACATGCGCTTATTATTCCCAAAAAAGAGTACAAAACATTTTTAGATGTACCGGAAGCAGAGTTGAAGGAATTGCTGGCAGTAACACAGCTCATCGCCAAAGCGCTGGTAAAGACTTTTAAACTTGAAGGATTTAACTTCTTTTCCAACAACGGCGAAATTGCCGGACAGTCGGTTCATCATTTTCATATTCATGTCACTCCCCGTTACCCTAACGACAAGGTCTCCTTCGCTCACAATCTTAAAAAATACAATGAAGGGCAGATGAAAGAGGTAGCAGACAAGATTCGAGCAAACATTTCATAACACAGAAGGGACAGCCCGCCAAACAGGCGGACGTTCCGTCAATAACCTAAAGGAAAGCTAATGGCTGAAAAAATAAAAATCCAAAATGGAAAACTTACCGTCCCCGATCACCCGATTATTCCGTTCATCGAAGGTGACGGCACGGGACCAGACATTTGGCGTGCATCGGTTCGTGTAATGGATGCGGCGGTGGCAAAAGCGTACGGCGGAAAGAAAAAAATTGAATGGAAAGAAGTTCTCGCAGGACAAAAAGCATTCGACAAAGTAAAGACGTGGCTCCCCGATGAAACGGTCGAAGCATTTAAAGAATATCTTGTCGGCATCAAAGGTCCGCTCACCACACCAATCGGAGGTGGAATTCGCTCGTTGAATGTTGCCCTTCGCCAAATGCTCGATTTGTATGTGTGCCTGCGCCCCGTGCAATATTTCAGCGGCGTTCCTTCACCGGTAAAACATCCCGAAAAAGTTGATATGGTGATCTTCCGTGAAAACACCGAAGATATTTATGCCGGAATCGAATATCCGGGAGGTTCGCCGGAAGCACAAAAATTTTTAGATCTCCTCGAAAAAGAATTCCCGAAAGAATTTGGAAAAGTCCGGTTCGGAACAAAAGCGAAAGCTGAAGCATTTTGGAAACTTGTCGGGCAGCCGAATTTCCCGAGCGATGTGAAAGTCGGCATCGGTATTAAATCGATCAGCTACTCCGGTACTGTGCGTCTTGTTCACAGCGCTATCAGCTATGCAATAAAAAATAAACGGAAGAGCGTCACCATCGTTCACAAAGGGAATATCATGAAGTTCACCGAAGGTGCGTTCCGCGATTGGGGCTACCAGGCTGCAAAAGAATTTTTCGGTGCGGTGGAAGTTGATGGCGGACCGTGGTGCAAGATTCCCGAAGGAAAACCGGGAGCGGGGCTCGTAATTAAAGATGCGATTGCCGATATTACTCTGCAGCAAGTTCTTACACGTCCTGAGGATTTTGATGTGATTGCAACATTGAATTTGAATGGTGATT
>JAQUOA010000268.1 GCA_028749215.1 Bacteroidota bacterium | reverse complement strand
CCTCATCCTCGTGGCTCAATCTTGTTGAACGGTGGTTTGGGGAAATTACCCGCAAACGTATTAGGCGTGGTGTGTTTAGTAGCGTTTCAGATCTGGTGTCTGCCATTGAAGAGTATATCCGTATAAAAAATGAAAATCCGAAACCGTTCGTATGGACGAAAAAAGCGGATGTTATCTTGAAAAAAATCGCCCATTGTAAAGCCGTTACTGTAACATCACACTAGCGGCTGGTCTGTATGAACCGTAAAGTCACGAAAATGTGCCGATACTTTTTTATTGCCGTCAAAGGTAACGTTGAATATTGATTCTATAACTTATGCCTCCTTAAAATTTGTAGAAAACTTTAGCCGATTATCGAATCTGGGGAAATAATTTATTAATATCCTTTGTAACTGAATCCAACCATTTTTTGCGCTGTTTATCCGTACTGGTGACGATGACATTGAACATCCGGCGGTGAAAATTGGTGACACCGCAAAGATCGAAGATGCAATTCTTCCAAATTGTTTCCAGCGGATCGCCGAAAACATCTTTTTCTCTTTGGGTCTCTGTGTTGGATGAACAATCACTATTCCATCTGCCGCCGCGATTTCTTCGCAATGCTTTTTTATTTTAGCGGGCACTTTGGCGTCTTCGTTTATTTCTTTTGCCGGGAGCAGAGGATCGAATTTTTCCTGATAAAGGTCATGAAAAAAGACTTTGTGCCCGTTTGCTTTTATCGTGTCAACCGCTGTGTGCGCTATAGCATGATTAAAGCTTCTAGAGTCAGGATGGGCAAGGATGATGGAAATAACCATATTAATTACTTTTCTTGTCATTCCGTACAAGCGAAGCGCGATACGGAATCCAGGATTTATTTACATTAATCCTCATATGGTCCGAGGAAACGCTCGCCATTGAAGTGGATTAAATGTGTCGGAGACTCGGCAACCCAAACCTCTGTTTCCCATGAAATGTCATGAAGATATTTCAGCATGGCATGACGGTCAATGAAAGCCGTTACAAAAACCAATCCGGCAGACGAACCGGCAAATAATTTCTTTAATTCCTGCCGCCGTTTTGGATTAACAGGGCCATGACTGGTCACAGCTTCAATCAGCAAAAGCCAATTCTTTTTTATGTGATTTACAACGACATCCGGCATTTTGCCGTGTTCTTCAATGATAATGCCCAGCTTTGCCAGAGCCTTTTTATCGTAAAATGACCATTTTAATTGAGTATCACCGACATATATAATTTGACCGCCGGGAGTAAAAAGGGCGCAGAAATCTTCAACAACTTTCTTGACCAGAACATTTTGTCCGCCAGGAGAAAGTTTGATTTCCTGACCATCTGCGAGCTTGATAGGCAATCGCTGCATCTCTCTTTCCCGTGCATAAAGCTTTGTAAGCGTTTTTACAGAGCTCAGATATTTTTTGAGTTTTTCTTTCCAATCCGGTTTGCCGAAACTCTTTAATAATTTTAAAGCTGCTGGTTCAATCTGATAAACAGCTTTGGGACTGTTGGTAGGCCGGGAAGACTTATCGGGATTGGCGACAATCAATGCAGCTTGCAGAAATTGGTGAACCGTTTGGCGGCGAACAGTTTCTCGGGTGTTAGGCGCATATTTTTTCCCGTAATATTCGAAAAAGAAATCCATCATGGGTGTAATACCCATCAGAGGGTTGCCTGCATTTTCCCATTTACTTTCAGGTTTGACGCCCAACAAGGATAGGAGTGTCAATGCTGATCGTTCATTTAATTGCTGTCTGGGCATGCCCAAGTCATTAAGTATTTTCAGCGCGTTTTGAATTTTCTGTTCAGCTTTTTTCTTGTTTACTTTTTTAGGCACGATTTCCACACTCCTTTTCTATGATGTCGTCGATAGTCTGCTGGTCCGGCATTCGTTCTCGTACGTAATCACTAAATCTTATAAGCTGTTTTTCGGTGGGGTAGGGAATTTTACGCAAATCTGTGGCGTTAACCTGCGTGTGACCGCTGAATAGTCTAAAATACTGATCAACAATTGAGGAATTAAGGTAGAGGGCAATTCCTTTTGCCAGTTTTTCAGGTAAGCCTTTGTCATTCCGATGAAAAAAATTAACGTGATTTTCAAAGCTCACAAGAGGTGCATCAATTCTTGAAGGATCATATATTGCCGCCATAAGACGACGTTTCTGCTCTTTTGAGGAAAATCTTTTAATTAGAACGTAATAACCCTTTTCTAAAAAAAGCTCTGATGTCTCAGGCGAAGTAATGATGGCATTGGGTTTTTTCCCTGATTCTAGAGGCCAGTTAATAAAGCCTTCATGAAAATGACAAGGATATATTAGCGGTGCAGTGTTTTCTTGTGAATTCTTACGCAGATATTCCTTTGCTCTGAAATCCACAGTTCGTCCGGTAGAAACACATAAATTCAGCTTATCCAGTGTCGAAGTGAAACACTGCATTCGATTCATAATATTTATTGTGCTGTCATCAATTCCGAGATGAATAAAAAAATCACGATCATCGGAATGCACAATTTGATTATAAGGGATGGTCAGAGTGTTGGCGTTATTGAAATCGTCGCTTTCCGATGCTGAAACGACAACCTTGTTAGGCTTCTTGTTGTTTCGTATGGCGTAATAAATAATATTCTCCTGCAAAACATTATCATCGCCAAAAGCTTTGTTGCGTGCGGCAAACACGTGAACGTGCTTGAGATTCAACATATCCAGAAAAGCAACACGGAATTTTTTAAAATAAGGCCCGTTACAAAAACTTCGCGGTGTAATGGCGACTATCTGCCCATCCGGTTCAAGTAAGCGCACGGACAGCCACACAAAAGCGGCGTAAAGATTTGCCACTTCCATGCCCGCCGAATAGAGCATGGTTTTTGTGCCTGTTTCACCATTGATCTTTTTGTAGGGCGGATTGAGGATAGCGTGCGTGAATCGTTTAACCGGAACGGAAAAAAGTGATTCTTCCGTTTCGGATATTGCGGAAGCAATAAAATCATCCTCTCTGATAATGCCTGTGAAGAGGACTTTATTTTCTTTGCATAGCTCTGCACACTGATGCATTGTTTCTTGAAGATAAGGTAAGATAACCCTGTCTGTCTCATAAGCAACGACCTCTATAGAAGCAGGTAGTTTTTTCTGTGAAAGTATTTTGTCCACACAAGCAGCAAATAAAACGCCTGCTCCTGCGCCGGGGTCAAGAATTTTAACTTCTTTTGTTTTGGCTTCAAACAAAGACGACATGAAATCGGCGATTGAGGCAGGAGTGAGGAATTGACCAATCTCCGAACGATCAGTTCTGCTCGTCACAGCGTTAAATGATTGACGGACATGATCTAACATATTTAAAGATTCAAGCGTCATAGCTACTTCTTCTATTGTTCAGATATAAGTCAATCTAAAAGGTTGTGCTGTTATCTATTTAACCAATATTTTTTCTAAAGCCAGGAAAACTTTTCCTAAATTATCCGGTTGCGTGCCGCCGGCCTGTGCCATATCGGGACGTCCGCCGCCGCTGCCGCCGACGAGAGGCGCGAGTTCCTTGATAATGTTACCGGCATGATATTTCCCGGTTAAGTCCTTCGTCACCACGCACAGAAGCATTA
>JAQUOA010000267.1 GCA_028749215.1 Bacteroidota bacterium | reverse complement strand
TAACGGTAAAATGAAAATTACTGAACAAGGCGAAGTCATTTCTCTGAAATATTCGCGGAAAGAAATTGCCCAGCGTTCACTTGAACTCACCACGTCAGCGATGTTGTTGAAGTATTTTGAGCAGACCAACACCGGCAAAGCAAAACTTGCCGATCATCCGCAATGGATGACTGCCATGGAAGAGATTTCACAGCGAAGCTTTGACGAATACCGCAGTATTATCTACGATAATTCCAATTTGGTCAAGTACTATTTTCAGGCGACACCGCTCAAAGAAATTACCCGCATGAAAATCGGGTCTCGCCCTGCTCGTCGAGTGAACACCGAGCGAATCGAAGATCTGCGCGCTATTCCGTGGGTCTTTGCGTGGATGCAGAGCAGGCATAATGTTCCGGGATGGCTTGGCGTTGAAAGTGGATTGCAGCGCACACAGTCAACTTCTTTGCCTTTGCTCCGCAATATGTATGCACATTGGGAATTTTTTAAGGCGATGATTGACAATGTTCAAATGATTATGGCAAAAGCTGATTTTGATATCGCTAAGCAATATGCTGATCTTGTGTCTCAAAAATCTGATGAAATGAACATCTATACATTGCTGCACAACAAATTCGAAGTGACGAAAAAGAGCATCATTTCAGTTTCTCGACAGAAACATATTCTGGATAACAATCCTGTCTTACAGCGATCTATCCTTCTTCGCAATCCATATGTCGACCCGATGAGTTTAATGCAAGTGGAATTGTTACGCCGTTTACGGAAAGAACATCTTTCAGAGCGAACAAGGCAGGAATTAGAAGAAATAATGTTCTTGTGTATTAATGGAATCTCGGCTGGATTAAGAAATACGGGATAAAACAAAATTGCTTATAGCAATTTTTCCACCAGCTTCGGCATCTGTTCGCTTGCACTCCCTTTCAACACATCGTAACCTTCCAGCATTTCATATGCTGGATTTGGATCAATAAAATATTTTTTGGGAATGCTTCTAAACATCGGCAGTAATCCTGCCGCGGGATATACTTGCGCGGATGTACCAACCCCAATAAAAATATCCGCCGATTGTTTCAACTTCATTAACTCGTTTTCTCTCATATCAACAGGCTCACCGAACCACACAATATCCGGGCGCAATTGGCCACCGCATTTTGGGCAAAGATCACCCATCTGAATAGGTTTGGTAATAAACGATTGATAGTCGCACTCAAAACCAGAGTCCCTCAAAAAACCGGACGAACGATGGTGTTCACATTTTTGGAAATCAATGCGCCCGTGCAAATGCCAGACGTTTTCATTTCCTGCCCGTTCAAGAAGTGTGTCAATATTCTGTGTTATGTTTACAACGTTGTGGCGCTCCGAGAGCTTTGCAATCGCAAGGTGGGCCGGATTGGGATGACATTCCAATTGTTTAAGAAACCGCTGAGCATAAAAATCGAGTACAAGTTTTTTATTCTTGAGCCATCCTTCCGGTGAAGCAACATCTTCTACCCTGTGCTGTTCCCATAACCCGCCTGAGTCACGAAATGTCGGAATGCCGCTTTCGGTGGAAAGTCCTGCACCGCTAAAGATAACAATGGTCAGTTTATTCATGAGAAATATTTTTTGCGGCGAGTGAAACGTCGAAGAATAAAACCTTAAAGTATAGAATGCTTTTAAAGGTCGGTAGAAAGTTTAAATCGCACAATACGATTGTTTCCAGTGTCTGCAATGTACAGAGTCCTGTCAAAGTAGGCTACGCCATGAGGATTGTTTAATTTCCCCGGTCCAGATCCCAAACCGCCGAAGGAATATTTTTCAATACCAAGTGTCGTAAATCTGAAGAGACTATCCTTCCCCGCGTCAATTACATAAAGATTTCCTGATCCATCAAGCGCAACACCTTCGGGGGTAGTAAAATGATTCAATCGGAAAATATCAAGATCGGGATTGTCCTTAGGGTCGAATTTTGATTCCCAATTTGTAGTCTGGCCTGCTGAGATGAGTCTAATCCATTGGACTTTAAATTGCGCTTTGTCGCCGGTTTGGGAAATGACAAACTCAACAGACCTACCTGTTGGCATAGTCGCGATTCCCGTTAAATTGTGTAATGATTTAATTCCTGTTCCTCCGGGAGTAAGCTCAGGTATCGTCGTTAAAAATCTATCACTCGAAGAAAATTGCATCACGGCGATATCATTGTCGATAAGTTTGTCATTATTTGGTCCAACTCGTGTAATGTAGTATTGATTGTCGGACAACGTTGCCACCGCTGTAAAACGTCTCACGGTGTCACTCGGTTCATAATACACTCGGTGAACATCTGCCGTTGCAATGTTATGTTTTGCTGCAAAGAGATCAATTTTGTACACGGCACCAAATGTTGTCGGAGCAGTTCGACCCTGCAGTACCGTATCAAATTCGGCGCAGACAATGAGACGAAGAAGTTTATCCTGTGCCAAACCGATAGGGTGTTTAATATATTTTGAATATCCAATAACATATCCGCTGAGGTCCATCATCACGATGCGGTCGTTGTCGGTATCAGCGACATACACTAACGGTTCGTTCCCCACAATGATTGCCTGCGGATTATTAAAGCCACTCCATGCGGGATTCTGTTGAACGAAAACAGTATCACCGATGTTTTTCACTTTATCTCCTTTCGGTAAAGAACTCAATGGATATTTTGATTCTTCACACGAAAAGAGAAAAATTGAAAGCGCAGCGACACTTGTGAAAAAATATTTTTTCATAATTTCAAGAGCAATGATATTCTTTGAACATTTCCTAAACGATTGAATGCCGAAAAACCGTAGTCAACATTCAGGTGTACGAAATCGATCGGCACCGCAACGCCTGCTCCGAATGATGCTGTCTGCTCATCGACATTGAATTTGTATCCTCCGCGAAGGGAGAAAATTTTCATCCATGTGTATTCAAGTCCCAAGGAAAGATTTTCAGAGTTGTCATTTGGATGATTCAATTGAAGCGCCGTAGTCAGGACATTTTCTTCATCGTTAATCGGTTCAAACGCAAATCCAAATTTGAAGATGGTCGGCGGCGTGTATTCTTCAAAAGAAGAAACTTTCTGCCCGCCGTACAATGTTGCAGTGCCGCTGGGATTAATCTGATTTCCAAAATTTGAAACGACGGCAGAAAATCGCGACGTTCCTAATCCGGTCCAATAGTACGTGCCGATATCAACGGTTACGCCTCTCATCTTTAGCACATCCATTGTTTCTTCAATGTAGCGAACGGTCGTGCCGAAACTGAATTGGTTGGTCAATTTTCGACTGTACGAAAGTCCAACGGCAAGATCACCAAAGCGAAAATATTCTCCAGTCCCAAACGGTTGTACTTCGGTTGTCACCGGCATATCGTCCATGTGCAAAACGGTCACCGACATGCCGATGGCATCCTGCGATGAAAGATGGTAGACACCTCCTAAAAATTGATGGCGGATATCGACAAGCCAATCCGTATGCGACACTATCACTTGGTCTTCAGCGAATTGAGTGATGCCAGCGGGATTCCAAAATAGTGCCGATGCATCATTGGCAACAGCAACAAAAGTTTCTCCCATTGCAGTCGCTCTTGCACCGACACCGATTTT
>JAQUOA010000266.1 GCA_028749215.1 Bacteroidota bacterium | reverse complement strand
GTATAATGTGTTGTCTAATTATAGTATATTAATCAGCATTACCATTAAAACCACAGACAAATCTCTTGCATTCTTCTTTATATCAAAAGAAAACAAATTCTTTACTATGGTAAAACAATTTCAACCGATATACATCTTTATAATTTTCTGCACTTCAGTTATGTTTTTCTCCTGCAGTTCCAAAGAGAAAGATACCTCACAGCAAAATATTTCGCAAAGCAATGCCTTAACTGTGAATGGTATCGTCGTTCAACCTCAGCAGTTAGAAAACATTGTCCGTTCGTCGGGAACCGTGCTTGCGTCTGAATCTGTTGATTTGACAGCGGAAGCTGCCGGGCGTATCGAAAAAATTTCGTTCGTAGAAGGTGCTCATGTACAGAACAACGAAATCCTGGTGAGAATTAACGATGATGATTTACAGGCGCAGTTAAAAAAGACAGAACTCCAAATTCAACTTGCGTCGGAACAAGAAAAGCGGCAAAGGCAGTTGTTTGATATCAACGGCATCAGCAAAGAGCAGTACGATATTTCGCTGAATCAAGTGAATACACTTAAAGCTGATCGAGAAAATCTTGTTGCTTCTATACGCAAAAGAGAAATCCGTGCGCCGTTCGACGGAATCATCGGCTTGCGGTACATCAGCGAGGGAGGCTATGTGTCCCCTACAACGCGTATCGCCTCCATTCAAAAAATTAATCCGTTGAAAATAGATTTTGCAATTCCCGAAAAATATGCTGCCGATGTTTCTATCGGCGATCTGGTACAGTTTAGCAGTGAAGAAACAGATTTAAATTTTATGGGAAAAATATATGCCATCGAACCAAAGATTGATCCCGTAACGCGCACACTACAATTGCGAGCATTATGCAGCAATAAATCCGAAAAAATTTTCCCCGGCGCATTTGTTCATATTGAACTTCGGCTTAAAAATATCACCAATGCATTAATGGTCCCGACACAGGCAGTGATCCCCGTGCTTAAAGGGCAAACGATTTTGCTGCGCAAGGACGGCCTTACAGTTTCTGTTCCGGTAAAAACCGGCATTCGAACCGCAACGACAGTACAAATTTTAAACGGACTTTCAGCAGGAGATACGGTTATTACATCGGGACTAATGCAGTTGCGCCCAGGCGTGCCCGTGAATGTTGTGGTGAAGTAGTTTTACCAAAAAGAAATTTTTTTTATATCAACTATATAGTGCATGAGTTTAGCTTCCGTCAGTATAAAGCGCCCGGTGCTTGCGATTGTTATGTCGCTGGCCATTGTATTGTTTGGTGTTATTGGATTTAATTTTCTTGGCGTACGCGAATATCCTGCTATCGATCCTCCTATTATTACCGTGCGCACCAGTTATGCGGGTGCAAACGCCAATGTCATCGAAACACAAATCACCGAGCCGCTTGAAAAAGCAATTAACGGTATTGCCGGTGTGCGCAATATTTCCTCAAGCAGCAGCCAGGGTGTAAGCAGCATTACCGTTGAATTTAATCTCGACGCCAATCTTGAAGCGGCGGCGAACGATGTGCGCGATAAAGTATCCGGGGCGACACGCCAGCTTCCGCAGGATATAGATGCGCCTCCCGTCGTAACGAAAAGCGACGCAAACTCCGATGCCATTATTTCTCTTACCGTTCAAAGTGATACGAGAAACCATCTTGAACTGAGCGACTATGCAGAAAATGTCATCGCGCAAAACCTGCAAACAATTCCCGGCGTCAGCGCGACCCAAATATGGGGACAAAAGCGTTATGCCATGCGCTTGTGGATGGATCCGGCAAAACTTTCTGCGTACGGTTTAACAACGCTTGATGTGAAGAATGCGCTGAACAGAGAAAGCGTCGAACTTCCTTCGGGAAAACTTTCCGGCAATCAAACCGAACTGATAGTGAATACCAAGGGAAGGTTAAAATCCGTTGGCGATTTTAATAATCTCATTGTAAAATCCGATGGAACAAGCATCGTCCGCTTCAGCGATATTGGTTTTGCAAACCTTGGTCCCGAAAACGAAGAAACAATTCTGAAACAATCCGGCTCTCCGATGGTCGGCGTGGCGCTTGTGCCGCAGCCGGGAAGCAACTACGTAGAAATTGCCAACGAGTTTTATAAACGGCTCGAACAAATAAAAAAAGATTTGCCGGCAGATTTGAAGCTTGATATTGCAATGGACAACACACGGTTTATCAAACAATCGGTGAGCGAAGTGCAAGAGACAATTTTCATAGCGGTACTACTAGTCATCCTTATTATTTATGTGTTCTTCCGCGATTGGCTCATTGCATTCCGCCCGCTCATTGATATTCCCGTGTCGCTGATAGGTGCATTCTTCATCATGTATATCATGGGATTTTCCATCAACGTGCTGACACTGCTCGCCATTGTTCTTGCCACAGGGCTTGTGGTTGATGACGGCATTGTTGTGACGGAAAATATTTTCAAAAAAGTTGAAGCCGGTATGATGCCGACGGAAGCCGCATATGCCGGTTCAAAAGAAATTTTCTTCGCGGTCATTTCAACCTCCATTACGCTTGCCGCCGTCTTTATGCCTGTAATATTTTTACAAGGATTTGTCGGCAGACTCTTCAGAGAATTCGGCGTGGTGATTGCCGGCGCTGTGCTTATTTCTGCGTTCGTTTCTCTTTCGTTGACACCGATGCTCAACGCACGGCTCATCAGAAAAAAACACAAGCATAGCCGCTTTTACGAAATAACAGAACCATACTTTGTAAGGATGAATTCATTTTATGAAAATCTTCTTTCAAAGTTTATGAGACATCGCTGGGTTGCCACCGCAATTATTGCCGCATCACTTATTTTTATTGTGGCCATTGGCATGACCTTACAGTCAGAGCTTGCACCCCTTGATGACCGAGGGTTTTTACGAATCAATGTTACCGCTCCCGAAGGGGCGTCGTTTGAATACACCGATGCGTTCATGGATCGTGTGACCGGATTTATCAACGATTCAATTCCCGAAAAGCGATTCTGCTTAAGCGTCACAGCGCCGGGTTTTAGCGGTTCCGGCGCGGTGAATACCGGCACCATGCGATTGATGCTTAAAAATATTTCCGAACGCACCCGCTCGCAGCAAGAAATTGCGGATTATATGACAAAGAGAACTCGCCGCATGACTGAAGCACGTGTATTTATATTTCAAGAACAAACAATTTCTGCCGGCGGCGGCGGTGCTCGTGTCGGGTTTCCCGTTCAGTACGTTTTGCAGAATCAAGATTTTGAAAAAATCCGTGCATCGCTTCCGTTGTTTATGGATGAAGTAAACAAAAGCAGTGTGTTTCAAGGTGCGGATGTGAATTTAAAATTCAATAAACCTCAACTCGATATTTCCATTGAACGCGATCGAGCACAAAGCCTTGGTGTTTCCGTTCTTGATATTGCTCAGACACTGCAGCTTGCATTCAGCGGGCAGCGATTTTCATATTTTGAAATGAATGGATTTCAGTATCAGGTCATCGGGCAGGTCAATCGTGCCGACCGTGACGAGCCGCTTGATCTGACATCGCTGTATGTGCGAAACAATCAAGGACAGTTGATCCAGTTGGATAATCTTATTTCGATGAAAGAACAAAGTGCGCCGCCGCAGTTGTATCACTTCAATCGCT
>JAQUOA010000265.1 GCA_028749215.1 Bacteroidota bacterium | reverse complement strand
CTTTCTTTTTCTGTAAGAATGATTCTGCCGACCGTTCGTAACCGAGAAATTTTTGGATCGCGGTGAAGATGCTTTTGAATGATTCTATCCTCAGCGATGAATATTGCTGGAGGGGAATAAGTGAAAATGCGATTGGAGTATCGTCATCAAAATACAGTGATGGCGACAGCAGTTCTGCCGGCCGTAAAAGTTCGGTGATGATCTCGGCTGCTTTTCCAAAGAGCTTTTCCGCTTGAATTTTTGCTACGTCGGATGATTCAGGTTCAATCGCTGCGCGGAGCAACGATTCCTTCGCTAAGGTGGAACCAAGTGTAGGAATAGTTTTTTTCACTATGTGAAACGCGCTCTCTTTTGAAGAAGAAAATGACGCCGTAAACACTTCCATAGAAGGGAGAAACATCGCTGCCGTTGCGGCCACCCCATCAAATTGAAGGATTCGTTTTTCGCTCAACAGATTTTTTTTACCGAGGAATGCGTCAACGATTATTCCATCTTCCGAACAGAGCAGCACGTTTGCTTTGGCATTGAACATTTCTGCAACCAGGTAGAGCTGTTCGGAAAACTTGATATACACAATTCTATCCGTTGCGCTCATGTAAACGGAGTGTATATGTTTGTCAATGAGAGCAGGGAAAAGATCAACTGAATTTTTACGTGACCGAACGCTGCCGCTTCGCGCTACAATAAAATTTTGCCGCGCACCGCATGAAATAGTCACCGTGTGCTCCTCCGGCAAATACAGCACCATCGAGAGCGTATTTTTATCCTGCGAATACACTTCGGCAACAACAGCGCCGCCGTATTGTACGTTTAACGCCTGAGCGATGTGAGAAAAAGTAAAATAATTTGAAAGCATAGAAAAAGATACGAAAAGGGAGAAGGAGTTGCTTCAAAAGAAATGTTTTTCTTGACGAGGACAATGGGAACAAGATGAAAATGGTTGTAGAATTAATTGTGCGTGTCTATTTCACCGTGACTGTAAAAAGTCACCATCAACAATAAGTAACTTCACTTGTTGTTTTGCAACGGAACGATGCGAGCTCAAATTATCTGACACGACGTACGTCATTCCTTCTTTCAACGTGTATCGTTCTCCATTTTCGTGTTCGGTGATAAGCTCACCTTGAAGGCAGTGAACGATATGTCCTTTCTGACACCAATGATCAGCAACATATCCGGCGGAATACGTGACGATTCGTATTCGTAAGCCAGGAAGCTGGAGCGTGTTCCACAATGCCGAACCTTTTTCCCCCGCATGTTTCGATGGTTCTATTTTTGTCCAATCGATGACTTGAAAGGGAATGTTGTGCTGCGTCATGGTATTTATATTACTCTAGTTTCGTGAGTATTTCAGGTTGTCTTTGAGATATTCCGGATGATTCATAACAGCAACTTACGATAGACAATGAACCCGCATTTTTCTGCAATTTTATCGTAGAGATTCATTGCCGTTGTGTTGGTTTCATGAGTCTGCCAATAAACTCGCGGAACCCCGGCGATCCTTGCATGCTCGTACACTGCATTGATGAGTGCACGGCCAATCCCTTTGCCGCGTGCTTCTTTAGTAGTGAAAAGATCTTGAAGATAACAGGAGGGTGCAATCTGAATCGTGCTTCGATGATAAAGAAAATGTGTCAATCCCAATAATTTATCTGAGCTTTCTGCAACCAAAGCATGCATCGGTTCATAAGGGTCAAAGAATCGAGACCATGTCATATGGGTTATCTCCGGTGACAATGCTGTTTGTCCTACCCGGCCATAAAATTCGTTGTAACCATCCCATAGAATTTTCCATTGAGGAAAATCTTCTCGGAGAACCGGTCGTATTACAATTTGTTCTGTCATACAATACTCTTACGCTGGTTTTATGAAACAAAAGATCTTGAAATATATCCGAATAAATGTAGTGGACTACCGGTACAAATTCAACAATCAATCACAAATATACGATGGAAAATCCAATTTGTTTCTGTTGTGCAAGACAGCATTTTTGTCTTGCAAAAAAAATTAAAGCTAACTCAATCGTCCAACCTTATCCGGGTTTGCCAGAGAATAAATATTCATAATTTTACCGTTACGAATTTCAAGAGAGACGACGTTGAATGGAATGCCGTTGGAATAGTTTACTAGTGACGGCAGTCCGTTGATAAGTTTGATTTTGGAAACTGCATTTGGGTCGAACTTCCGTACGCTGCTGAGAACCGTCAGAAGAAATTGAGCAACCTTGTATTGACCCTGCAATGGTTCCAGAAGAGTTGTGATTTTCTTTCCATCAATGACAATGGGTACGAGCGCTTTTCCTCCGCCATCGGCAAACAGTGTTACATCTTCACGCAGCATTGCCACGAGATCATCCATGTTTCCATTGTAGCAGGCGTGGAGAAATTCCTGAAGAAGTCGTTCATGCACCTTCATATCAATCTTGAATCTTTTCTCGTCGCTCCCCAAATGTTGTTTCGCGCGCGTCTGAATCTGCCTGCAATTCTCTTCCGACTTTTCCATGATCTCTGCTATCTCCGAATAATCGTAGGAGAATACTTCCTTCAGCAGAAAGACAGCTCTCTCCTGCGGAGAAAGTTTTTCAAGCATCATCATCATTCCGATTGATAAAGAAGTATAGGCATCCACCGAGGCGCTAGGATCATCGCTTCTGCTCTCTTCCTCAATTGGTTCGGGCAGCCAGAGCCCAAAGTATTCTTCTCGTTTCTTCCGCGCGCTGTTGAGATGATTAATGGCAAGATTCGTGGCAATTTTAACAAGGTACGCCTTTGGATGACGCACCATTGCAGAGTTTACATCCATCCATTTCAGATACGTCTCTTCAACAATATCTTCAGCATCGACAACACTTCCGAGCATGTCGTACGCAACCGAGAAGAGAAGTCTTTTGTTTTCCAGGAAAACATCTTTTTGATTCATGCGAGGTATACTCTCCTTTTACTCTAAGACAAGATGGACGCATCATTTGTGACAGAGATAACCTGCTGTCACATTTCATCCGCCTCTTTTGTCTTATAGGTAACAGTGTAACAAGCCGCTGAGTTCACGGAATTTTTTAAAATAGGAGAAAAACTGGTATGAAAGTTATAATATTCGGCGCATCGCGCGGAACAGGGTTTCAAGTGATGAAACAAGCCCTCACTGCAGATTACGAGGTTACGGCGATCGTAAGAAACCCTACCGCTCTCACCATCCGTCATAATAAATTAAAAATTATCAAAGGGGATGTTCTTCAACGGTCGACATTCGAGAAAGAAGTTACGGAGAATACGACGGTCATTTCCACGCTGGGAGCAAAAAATGAAGCCGGAATGACGGTCTATTCCAACGGCTTGACCAATATTATCAAGATCATGGAAACCGCCGGTGCGCGGCGGCTGTTGTGCCTCTCTGCGCTCGGAGTTGAAGTAACTCCCGGAATGCCGTTCATCATGAAGGTCATCACCAAACAGGTTCTTCAGAAATTATTGAAGTATAACTTTACGGATCTGCTCAGGATGGAATCGATTGTGAAGCAAAGTAAACTCGATTGGACGATCGTTCGGCCGCCGAGACTGTCGAACAGAACACCATCCGGCAAGTATCGTCTTTCATTCGGCGGATACGTTGACAATCCGGGAAGCAT
>JAQUOA010000061.1 GCA_028749215.1 Bacteroidota bacterium | reverse complement strand
GTTTCTTCGGGAAACATTGTTCAATTTTTTGAAGCACGGTGGAGTGACGAACAGTACAATGACGCCCAGGATGCAGCAAAAATTCTTTTAAAAATTATAGATCAAGCCTTTGGTTTTATCGGAACCAATCTTCGGTCAGGTAAAAAAATAACCGAATATGATGTCCAGAAATTAATTATGAGTGAATTTGAGAAAAATAACCTTGCGACTTATGCACCTGCAAATTGTTCGGTCAATGGTAATGGTGCCAATCCGCATTACGAACCAACCGAAGATCAGTCAGCTGAGATAAAAAAAGGTGATTATGTACTAATTGATTGGTGGGCGAAGAAGAAAAAACCGGGTGCCGTCTATGCAGATTTTACATGGGTAGGCTATGCCGGAAAGGAAATTCCCAAAAAGTATCAAGAAGTGTTCGATATCGTAAAAGGATCGCGCGATGCAGCCGTGGAGTATCTTAAGAAATCATTTGCCGCAGGCAAGAATGTAAGGGGATGCGATGTTGATGATGTTACAAGAAAATATATCGAAGATCGCGCATACGGTAAATATTTTGTCCACCGCACAGGCCATAATATAGGAGAAGAAGTTCATGGCAACGGTGCTCATATTGACAATTTTGAAACGATGGATGTCCGAGAGATTATACCGGAAACATGTTTCTCGATTGAACCAGGAATATATTTACCAAACGAATTTGGCATCCGCCTTGAAATAGATGTGTATATTTCAAAAAATAAAGAGGTAATACTTCTTGGAGACAAATATCAAAAAGAAATTGTAAAAATAGACTGTTGAGTAAAGGAGTTGGTAAATGGAGTTAGGCCTTAAAGGAAAAGTCGCCGTTGTAGCAGCTGCTAGCCAGGGACTTGGTAAAGCGGCAGCATTTTCGTTGGCTAAAGAAGGCGTTAATCTTGCAATATGTTCACGCAACGAAAAGCAACTTAAAGCAACGGCAGAAGAAATTGTTAAAGCTACTGGAGTTAAAGTTTTACCCGTTGTCGCAGATCTGTCCAATGAAAAAGAAATCGAAAAATTTATTCAAGTCACAATAAAAGAATTTGGAAGAATTGATATTCTTGTAAACAATGCCGGCGGTCCCCCAACAGGAAAAATCACAGCGCTTTCGGACAGCGAATGGGAAAAAGGTTACAATCTGACGCTGATGAGTATGGTTCGATTGACCAGAATGGTGCTTCCGATTATGGAAAAGCAGCAGTGGGGAAGAGTGACAACGATTGTATCCATCACAGCGAAAGAACCAATTAACGATTTGCTTATTTCATCAACCATACGGCCAGGAATTTTAGGGTTATCAAAAATATTGTCCAACCAGTACGCCAAATTTAATATTACGGTGAATACGATTTGCCCGGGGTTTGTTTTGACCCAACGGCAGGAAGAACTAAGCCGATCACGGTCCGCGGAAAAAAATATGACGACAGAAGAATATCTCGCGGAAAGCGCCAAGAGTATTCCAATAGGACGATTAGGGAAACCGGAAGAGATTGGTGACGTTATTGCATTTCTCTCTTCGCAACGTGCAAGTTTTATTACTGGGACGAATATCTTGGTGGATGGAGGACAAACGAAAGGGATAGCTTAAAAATTACCCATGCGAAGGTTTCAAACCTTTGCATGGGTTGCAGTGATTATTTTCTCTGTTTCAATACTCTGGTCCAGTGCACAATCTGTTTCTTCACTTCATTTGGGGCAGTGCTTCCGGCAGATTTTTTATGCTCGATGCTTTTATGCGGGTCAAGCAATTCCAACACATCTTCAGAAAACTTGTGCGAAAAATGGTGCAGTTCCCGTATTGAAAGCTGGCTTAGCGATTTACCGTGCTCAACGCAATATGAAACCATTTTTCCCGTTATTTCATGAGCCTCTCTGAACGGTAAGTCTTGTTGTACAAGATAGTCCGCTACCTCTGTCGCCGTCAGCGTGTCATTCTTCAATTCTTCCTCAAAACGGTTCCGATCAAATTTTGTATGAATTAGAACATGCGTCAAAATAAAAACACATTGACGAGTCGTTTCTGCGGCATCGAACAACGGTGTTTTATCTTCCTGCATATCGCGATTGTAGGCAAGGGGAAGTGCCTTCATTGTCGTTAGGATGTTCATCAAATCGCCGTACACGCGCCCTGTTTTTCCGCGAACTAGTTCCGCCATATCCGGGTTTTTTTTCTGCGGCATAATACTGCTGCCGGTTGTGTAAGCATCATCAATTGAGGCAAAAGAAAATTCACGGGTCGACCACAGAACAAGTTCTTCGGCCAATCGACTTAAGTGCATCATCATTGTACTGCAGACTGAAGTGAATTCAATCAGATAATCTCTGTCGCTCACCGCATCGATGCTGTTTTCAACAATACCATCAAAGCCTAACTTTTTTGCAACGAGCGCACGATCAATTGGAAAGGAAGTACCCGCCAACGCTGCGGCACCAAGCGGAAGCTTATTGACCCGTTTATAACAATCATTTAACCGTTCATAATCACGATCAATCATGTAAACATACGCCAATAAATGATGCGAGAGATATATTGGCTGCGCACGCTGTAAGTGAGTATACCCGGGAACAACTACGCCGAAATACTTTTCCGCTTTATATAAGGTGACACGCTGAAAGTGCGTGATCAACTTTTTTATTTCTTTAATTGCACTCCGAAGATATAAACGTTCATCGAGGGCAACCTGATCGTTTCGACTGCGGGCGGTATGAAGTTTTCCTCCTACCGATCCAATTTTTTGGATCAAACGTTTCTCAATCGCCATGTGAATATCTTCTTTTTCCCACGAAAGAGAGAGCTTTCCGGTCTCAATTTCTTTTGCTACAGCCCGCAAGCCCGTGCGGATTCGGCGTGCATCTTCGGCGGTGATAATTTTGCAGGCGGCAAGCATTTCTACATGGGCAATGCTTCCATCAATATCTTCTTGATATAATCTTTTATCGAGATCGATTGACGATGAAAATTTGAGCGCTGCTTCAGAAAGAGGCTCCTTAAATCTTCCACCCCAAAGAGATTTGGTTGACATGACGTACTCCTTTTGCTCAATAAAAAAACCTGACCGCAACGGTCAGGTTTTAAAGATAAAAGATTTCCCAAATTTTAACGATTCAGGAAATCTCAAAGATGTTATTCCCGCACAACCCATACTTTTACTTTTGCCGAAACCTTTGAATGCAGTTTCACCGGCACTTCAAAAATGCCGAGCGTTTTAATAGGCTCTTCAAGTTCAATAATGCGCTTGTCGATGGTGTACCCCTTTTCGACGAGCGAATCTGCAATCATCTGCGAGGTGACTGCACCGAACAGTTTATCATCTTCACCGACTTTCATCGTGATGGTAATGGATGCGCTGGCAAGCTGCGCTGAAAGTTTTTCAGCATCCTTGATCAGCTTTTCTTCTTTTCGGCCAAGCTGTTTCTTTTCTTCTTCAAGCGATTTTAAATTACCTTCCGTGGCACGGTAAGCAATATTGCGGGGAAGAAGATAGTTTCTGGCATAGCCGTCTTTCACAACGACCACATCGCCGATGTTGCCGAGCGACGCATAATTTTGACGTAAAATGACTTTCATAGTGTTGATTCCTCTTTCAATTACTTTACAATGTCAGAAACGTAGGGAAGAAGGGCGAGATGACGTGCCCGTTGAATTGCTCGAACAAGCTGGCGTTGATACTTCGCACTTGTTCCGGTAATACGTTTTGGAATTATTTTTCCTTGTTCAGAGACAAATTTTCGCAGCAGCTTTTCATCTTTATAGTCAATGTAGATAGTGCCGGCTTCTGTAAAACGACAGACCCGCTTTTTCTTCTGCTGTTGCTCTTTCTTTTCTCTCTGGTCACGGCGATTGATGGCAAATTCACGGCGTGATTTGAATTCTTTCTTCTCGAATTTTTCTCTCATAATTTTACTCCTTGCTTCGGTTCTTCTGCAACGACCGGTTCAGTAGCGGGTGTTTTTTGTCCCACTTCTTTTGCTTTCAATGCTTTCTTATCAAGTTGAACCGTGAGATATCGCATGATATTCTCGTTCAAATGATACTGTCGTTCCAATTTCGCCACGATGTCGCCGGGAGCCTTGAATTCGAACAAAGTGTAAAAGCCGTTGTTTTTCTTTTTAATGGCGTAGGCAAGACGGCGTCGTCCCCACTTTTCTATCGCGCGAATTTCGCCGTTATTTTTTTGAATGAAGTCTTTTACCTTCTCAACTTCTGCGTCTATTTGTGCATCTTCCAGCGTCGCGTTGATAATGATAACCGACTCGTAAATACGAGTGTGCAGCATGAAACCTCCTTTGGTCATTAGGTCCCGCATCAGTTTAAGCGGAACAGGGTGTATAGTTAAATCAGTTTTGTCAAAAAACTCATCCCGTTTTTTCGGGATTAAAAAAATTTCTATTGTACAAATTCATTGTCTTTGGAAGTCCTGCCTCAATCCAGCTTTTACATGCATCACTAATGAGCAACAACAATTGAGGAAGAAATTTTTCTTCAAGTGCATCAAAATTCGTCAGCACATATTCCGCCATCAATTCATGCGTGTGATGTTCAGGAAATGTTGTCCCGCCTACGCCAGCTCTCATTCGGGGAATCATATCGCTTTGCAATTGGTAGATGATTGATGCCAATCCATTATGCCCGCCGTCGCTTCCTTTTGTTCTCATTCGGAGTGTCCCGAAGGGAAGTTGAAAGTCATCATAAATGATCAGTAAATCATCCACCGAACATTCATGCTTTAAGCGAAACTCCCGAACAGCAAATCCACTGTTATTCATATACGTCTGCGGCATGACAATCAATACCTCAGTACTGTCGATATTTGCTTTGTAACATTCGTACAACTCGTTGCCGTAGGAATGTTGTGCTTTGAATTTTTCAATTAACACTTCGGCAGCACGAAACCCAATGTTATGCCGAGTATGACGATAACGATTTCCAGGGTTTCCTAAGCCGACGATGCATTTCACAGAAAAACTTCGATTCCAAAGAACAATGAATAAAAATTATTTCTTTGTCGGTGCAGCGGCTGGTTTAGCCGGCGCAGCAACACCCGCTTTGGCAGGGGCAGCAGCACCCGGTTTAGCTGCAGCAGCAGCTCCTGGTTTTGCCGCTTCTTCACCTTCAGTAGGTTTTTTACCTTTTGCAATCACTTCCGGTTCTGCCGGTGTTGCCGTTGCAACTGCAACTTCAGCAGGTGCTTCTTCCTTCACAATAGTAGGCGGAACGACAGCAACAACCGTGCTCGCTTCATTATCAACAATATGTACGTTTGCAATTTTTATGTCGCGGACGTGAATGGAATGGTTCATTCCAAGTTCAGTAACATCAAGTTCAACGTGTTCAGGAATGTACTTCGGTAAACATGTCACTTTCAATCTATGGATGACATGCTGAAGTGTGCCGCCATCTTTCACCCCTTTCGGGCTACCTTTGATAATCACTGGCACTTGAACTGTTAACTCTTCATTTTCTTTTATGCCTTGAAGATCAAAATGAACCGGACGATCGGTGATGGGATCAAACTGCACATCGCGAAGAATACATGTTTTCAATTCTCCGTTATCCAATTTTAAATTGACAAGATGTGTATCGGATGTGTAAATGAGTGGTTTTAATCCGAGTGGTGTAGCACTGATATTAATCGGCTTTTCACCATGAGAATAATACACTCCCGGTACTTTACCTGAAAAGCGAACGCGTTTTGCGCCTTTTCCTATTTCACTTCTCACTTCGGCTTGTAATACTACTTCAGACATTGTAATTGCTCCTCACTGTAACAGAAAAATTAATTATTCAACATTCTTATCTTTATCTACGTCAAACAGTGTGCTGATCGATTTATTGTGGAAACATCGATCAATTGCTTCGGCAAACACCTGCGACACAGACATCACTTCAATTTTTGGTGATTTGTGTTTCAACGGAATTGTGTCGCAGACGAGAATTTTTTCAATCTCGCTAGCGTTAATTCTTTCCAACGCCTTTCCTGAAAGCAAAGGGTGCGTACACGCTCCGTAAACAGTTTTTGCACCGGCCTTTTTTAGCGCCGTAACGGCATTAGTAAATGTACCTGCCGTATCAATCAAATCATCAACTATTAAAACATTCCGATCTTTCACATCCCCGACAATATTCATGACTTCAACAACATTGGGCGCGGGCCTGCGTTTATCAATCAATACTAAATCTGCCTCAAGTCTTTTTGCGTACGCCCGTGCCATTTTGATTCCTCCAACATCGGGAGAGACCACCGTAAGGTCAGAAATTTTTTGTCGGCGTAAATAATCAACAAATACCACCGAAGAGTAAATATGATCCACAGGAATATCAAAGAAACCCTGAATTTGCGGCGCATGAAGGTCCATGCAAATGATTCTGTCCGTTCCCGCTTCAGTCAACAAGTTCGCAATCATCTTCGATGTGATCGCAACACGGGGTTGATCTTTTCTGTCCTGCCGTGCGTACCCGAAATAGGGGATCACTGCAGTCACTTTTCTTGCTGAGGCACGTTTTGCCGCATCGATGGTAATCAGCAGCTCCATCAAATTATCGGCCGGCGGCATTGTCGGTTGAATAATGAACAAATCAGTGCCGCGAACATTGTCAATGAACTTCACCCAAATTTCACCATCACTGAAATTCTGTATATCAATTTGCCCCAATGGCTCGCCAAGATGCAAGGCTATTTTTTCAGCTAAGGGGCGATTGGCACGTCCCGAGAAAATTTTCAGTTGTGGCATAAAGTCGGTGGTTTAGAAACTCCACAAATTCGGTACAATTTAGTTTTTAAAAATATCAAAAAAACACGAAATAGTCAACGTTTTTTCATTAATATCTGCACGTGTCATACTGAAAATCAAATATTTCGATTATTTTGATAGATATGGTTTCTCTTTTTTCAAAACCATTTCTTATATTGAATACCATTGTTAGACATCTCATATTTGAACTTACAATCGCTTAGGTATAGAAATACTTAAATTAAATGGAGGAGTAATGGAAGTAACAAAAAAAAGCATTGCAACAATTTCTCTTACAAAAAATAATGCGGCAGCACAGTTGTTTTGGATCAGTACTTTTGCTGTATTAACAGCATTGAGTGCACGTGTTGAAATTCAACATTATCCTGTCCCTTTTACGCTGCAAACTTTTTTTGTTTTGTTAAGCGGTGCTTTTCTTGGAACCAAAAATGGGTTTTTTAGTCAAGCGACGTATATTGGAGTAGGAGCTTTGGGGTTGCCGGTCTTTGCAGGAGGAGCATTCGGTCTTGTGAAACTGTTTGGACCAACAGGAGGATATTTATTTAGTTTTCCAATTGCTGCAGCTGTTGTCGGCTACCTTGTGCAAATTCGCCGCGGATACTTTTGGACTTTCTTTTCTTTCTTTGTAGGATTGGTCATTATTTTTTCTTGCGGATCAATCTACTTAAATTTTGTCACATTTCATGAATGGTACAAATCATTTGTAAGCGGTTTTTTAATTTTCTCATGGTGGGATATTTTAAAGGTGACATCCGCGGCGGCTATTTACACTGAAATTTCGAAACGATACCGAAAACTTCCTGCTTAAATATTTACACTGTTCTACCACAAAGCCTTTTTCAACTGAAGAGGGTTTTGTATTTTACCCATTCCCAAAATTGAGCGATTCATTCCAGCGTTTAAATAATGCCGCTGTTGCAATGACGTCACCAAAGCAATATTCCGCGATATCACGGTACCGTTTAGAATCGACCAACATTCGCATGTCCAATCCGGTGATTCCTTTAGCTTTTGGACTTTCGATGCCGAACGATTTGCAATAGAAATCTAAACTGAACCGGCGGGTTGTCTGATAGAAGGTAAGCTGTTCGAGCAAGTCGCAATGTATTTTTGAATCATACCGGTACGGCATTAAGTTTCGCGTCGGCTGGACACCAAGCACAGCCGAGCGAAGCATTAAGAAAGGAGAATCAAAACTGCGGCCATTGAATGTAATGAATTGATCGTATTTCGTAATGACATCCCAAAATTTTTGAAGAATCTCATTTTCAGTTCCTGATACGAAATGACAAATATTTTGTTCAGAGTAGTACTCTTCTTTTTTATCTGATTGAAAAAAAACTTTTCCCTGATTCGTATCGGGATTGTACAAAGCGACGCACAGTATTTGTGCGGTGAGAGGATGAAGATTGAGATTCTTTTTTACATCTTCAATTTTTTCTTCTGTGTCGGCAAATTTTAGAAGATATGTTTGCGTTTCCTGATCGAAAGATTCTAAAGGAAACCCAAGTGTTTCAATGTCAAAAATAACTCGGCTCATGTGTGTGTGATCTTATAATTTTTTAATCCCCAATTTGTTTCTTTTGCCGTCACAACTATGACGGTATAGAAAGGAACAGCAAGTATCATTCCCATTACTCCCAAAACTTCATTCCCTATCAAAATTACTAAAAACATTGTTAATGGATGGATGTTCATGATTTTACTGAAGACTGTCGGTTGTACAAACATCTGGTCGATTTGTTGAACGACAATCGTAACAATGACAATAGGTAGAAGCATACTGAGATTGCCAAACTGAATGAGTGAAATGAGAACAACGGGAATAGCTCCGATGAACGGTCCGGCAAACGGAATAATATTTGTAATCCCTCCGACAAGACCCAAAACCGTTGCATAATTAATGCCAAGATAAAAATAAGCGATCGCGTATAGGACAGCAACAATTGCGGATTCAATCACCGTTCCTCGAATATATTTACTGAGTTGATCTTCAATCTTGTACATGATATTCAGGGTCATCTCAAAATACTTATTGGGCATATTTCTGATGAACGCTTTTTGCATGTTATAATAATCATTCAACAGAAAGAATGTGATGAAAGGAACGATTAAAAAGGATGTTGCTGTACCGATAAACCCTGACAGTGCAGCGCTTGCTGAATTTCCGAATGAAATCAAACCGTTATTTAATTGTTCACGAACAGAATCTGATTTTAAAAATGGGACCTGCTGAGAAATTGTAGAACTTAAGTCATTCAACATTGCCGTCATGCGATCTTTATCGAAAGCTGAACTGATGTTTTCGATTTGATGAAAAAGGATAGGGAATAACAGCATGATTCCGACAACGGTTACGCTGCCCAGAACAATGAAGATAGTGATGACGGCAATCCACCGTGCAAAACCGATATTTTCTAAATAATCTACCAACGGTTTTAGGATCATTGTCAGCACGAATGAAATAACAAGGAGGACAAAAAGATCGTGGAACGATGAGAGTGCAAAGATTGGTACGGCAATCGCCAGCGACACCAAAAAAACTTTCCATTGACGGGAACGGAAGAAAGATATTTTTTCTGACATTATTTTACCAGTTGGTTGACGATTGATCGTGACAGTGACGAGTCGTATCCATGCCGAATTAAATGCTCATACACTCGGCGTTTGATAGTGAGCGGCGGAAGAGATCTACTTCGTTTGTATTTCTTTTCCGCTTCTTTTGTTGCAAGTTCTTTTTCAACATCGTGAGAATAAAATTCAAGAATAATTTTTTGAATGTGTTCTTTAGGGATTCCTTTTTTGAAGAGTTGCTGCTGCATCGCAAGTTTGCCGATAGGTTTAAGGTGCAGGCGGTCCCGGCAGTACATCCTTGCAAATTCTTCATCATTTAATAAGCTATTAACAGCAAGAAATTCAATTGTTGTTGCAATCATCGATTCGTCAAATCCCTTTTTCTGCAGATACTCTTTCACTTCTTTTGTTGATCGCGGCCGGTAGGAACGAAAACGAAGGGCGGCCGATTTGACAGAAAATTCAGTCTCAGCTTTTGTAATTTCAGATATCTCTTCTTCCGTCAGTTCTTGCCCTTCGTAGAGGGAAAATTTCAACAAGACATCATCGCTGATTCCAAACGCAAATTTTTCATCTAAAAAAATTGAGCGACGAGATGATACTTTTTTCTGCCGCTCAATTTTTGTAATGATCATTTGTAGCTCTCTCGTTCGAACACAAAGTCAAACATATCACTTTGCTGGAGATAGATTATTTCTGTGACTTCTTTGGAGTCTCTTTAGCTGATTCTCTCGCTTCACTCTTTGTCTGTTCAGCAGTAAGCAATCCCAATTTTTTCCGCACCTCGGTATCAATTTCTTTCGCCAAATTGGGGTTGGTTGTTAAAAAAGTTTTCACGGAATCTCGTCCTTGTCCGATTCTTTCTTCTTTGTATGAGAACCACGAACCGCTTTTATTGATGATGTTCTGTTCAACCGCAACATCAATTAAGTCCCCAAGTTTCGAAATGCCTTCATTATAGAGAATGTCGAATTGCACTTCTTTGAACGGCGGTGCAACTTTATTCTTTACCACTTTCACTTTGGTGCGGTTGCCGATGACATTTGTACCATCTTTCAATGCTTCAATTCTTCTGATATCCATACGCACTGAAGCGTAAAACTTTAAAGCGTTTCCGCCGGTTGTTGTTTCGGGATTGCCGAACATCACGCCGATCTTCATCCGCAATTGGTTTGTAAAGATGACACATGTTTTTGATTTAGATATGGCGCCGGTCAATTTGCGCAACGCTTGCGACATTAAACGAGCGTGAACGCCCATCGTTGGGTCGCCCATCTCGCCTTCAATTTCCGCGCGCGGTGTCAACGCGGCAACAGAGTCGATGACGACAACATCCAGTGCCCCGCTTCGAACAAGAGTCTCAACAATTTCGAGTGCCTGCTCACCATACTCCGGCTGTGAAAGGAGAAGAGCTGAAGTGTCAACGCCCAGGCGTTTTGCATACGCGGTGTCGAGGGCATGTTCGGTATCGATGAAAGCGCAGATACCGCCCGTTTTTTGAGCCTCAGAAATAATGGTGAGGCAGACGGTTGTTTTGCCGGAAGATTCCGGTCCATAAATTTCCACTACACGTCCGCGGGGAACACCGCCGATGCCAAGTGCTGCATCGAGCGAAATTGAACCGGTCGAAATAAAATCAATTTTTGCAATTGGTCCATCAGAAAGTTTCATGATGGAACCTTTGCCATGCTGTTTTTCAATTTGTTCAATAGCCGTTTTTAGAGCATGAACTTTTGCTTCTTTATCTTCTGCCATATGTCTCCTGTGGTTGCAATGGAATGGTGAAAAGGGTTGTATACGTCGACCCGGATTGCGCAAGCATGCTTTTCATGATGCGAAGTTCCGAGCATTGAAATTCTAACGGATGAAAAGTAACTGTTTCTAATTTCTGAATCAAGGCACTTTGAATCTTTCCTTTCCCGCGTCCTATCGTAATATGAGGGTGAAAAGGCTTCGTTTCCGGCTCAAAACCTGCTTGTTTTGTTATTGCGTGTAACGTACTGGAAAAGGATATTAATTCAGGATTTTCATTCACCTCAGAGCCAATCCAAAATATTTTTGGAGAATATCTATTTGGAAAACAACCAACTTTGGTGATATGAATGTGAAATTTTTTTATTACAGAACATTCTTTAGAAATTTCCTGATGGATGGTATTAATCCATTCTTCAGTCTGATCGCCCCAAAATTGAATAGTGAAGTGAAATTTATTTTCTTTCTCCCATCGAATCTTTCCGTTTCCATCTTTGCCGCGATCGGATGTGCCCGTAATTTTTTTTAGTTCGCCTTGGATGGAAAGGAGTTTTTCGAGAACATGACTAGTGGGAAAGATGGCGATGAAAGACCGATGGAGTTTCTCATCCATTGCTTTTACTATTCTGACTTTAACAATTTTCTTCTCAGTAATTCTAATGCAGCTTGCGATGCACGTTCTTTAAACCGCAATCTATTGTCACCGAAATTAAATTTCATGGCAAACGTAATATCTTTATCGGAATAACCAATCCAGCAAAGTCCCACAGGTTTTTCCGGAGAACCTCCGGTAGGACCGGCAGTGCCTGTAACTGAAAGGGCAATATCAGTTTTTGCATTCACGCGCGCACCATGCGCCATAGCTTCAGCAACTTCTTTGCTGACGGCGCCGTGCGAAGAGATCAATTCCTTTGGAACATTGAGTTCTTCACTCTTTGCTTGGTTACTGTACGTTACATATCCGCGGAGAAAATATATTGATGCCCCCGGCACGTTTGTAATTCTATTGGAAATCATTCCGCCGGTGCATGATTCAGCTACGGCAAGCGTCATTTTGTGTTTGGTAAGAAACTCTCCGATGACATCTTCCAAATCTTTCTCATCTGAAGAATAGACATATTTTCCAATTTTGGAACGTAAAATTTGTTCAGCGTTGTTAAGTTTTAATTGAGCTGAATCTATCGATTTTTCCTTTACTGTTATCCGAAGTTTCGTTCCCATTGGATTAGGAAGGAAAGCGAGTGTCGTTGTCCCGTCCCTGCCAATGACATCATCAACATTGCCTATTTCTTTCGCCAGCATCGACTCGCCTATACCGGTTGTTTTCAATGAACGATGACGAACTACTGAGCTGATATTTTTCTTTTCAAAAAATGGGATTATCCATTCGTCCATCATTCCTTTCATTTCGTACGGAACACCCGGCATAACGAAAAAATATTTCTTACCGATCTCGAACATCATTCCCGGAGCGGTGCCGGCGCTATTCGGAATGATGGTGCAGCCTTTGGGAACAAGTGCTTGATCAATGTTCGATTGTATCATCGCAATGTTTCTCCGCTGTGCCAGTACTTCGATTTGAGCAAGCACATCGTTATTCATAACTAATTCGGTTTTAAAAAATTTGCTCACCACTTTTTTTGTAATGTCATCATGCGTTGGGCCGAGTCCGCCGGTAACGCATACAACGTCAGATCTTTCGAATGCGGTTGTGAATGAATCAAGAATAACATTTTCATTGTCTCCAACAGTCGTCATTCGATCACAGTAAATTCCAACAGTATTTAGTTGCTCTGCAATGTAGGCTTGATTGGTGTTGATAACCTGGCCAATGAGAAGCTCATCCCCGATGGTAATAATTTCCGCGGTCATAGATGGATACTTTGAAAATATTTGAGAGAAACTTGAATGATGATGTTGGTGTACATAGCGGCGACAACATCATCCAGCATAATATTCCAGCCGCCGGGTTTGCTGTCGAACATTTGGGCAGGATATGGTTTAAGAATGTCGAGAATTCGGAAAATTAAAAAAGCGAGAGCGACATTCACCCACGTGAGCGGAATAAACCAAAGGCTGATCCACATCCCAACGATTTCATCAACCGTTACAACGCTGGGGTCTTGTCCATAGATACTCTCCATTTTACCCGCCGCAAAACCTCCCGCCACAAAGAGCGCTACCGTTACCGGGATAATAATGATGGGCAAATGAAAATTTGGAATAAGAAAAAAAAGTAAGCCAACAACAGATCCCACGGTTCCCGAAGCAAAAGGAGAGTAACCGCTGAAAAAACCTGAACCGATAATTTTCACAAAGAAAGAAGGTTTGTGATTTTTTGCCAGTGTGGCGGTATTATTCTGTTCCATTGTTTGCCTCCGAAAAAAGTTTT
>JAQUOA010000264.1 GCA_028749215.1 Bacteroidota bacterium | reverse complement strand
TGGATGCCGAATGTTGTGTTGATAGCTAAAAATATTTATGTGTGGCTTGATCAACTTTCGAAAAAATATCGGCGCGAGATTAAACGGCTCGATCAAATTCCAGACGAAGAGCTTGATCAGTTAGCCCGATGGAATTTTAACGGCTTGTGGTTGATTGGTGTATGGGAGCGAAGCCATGCGTCGAAAAGAATTAAACAGATCAACGGAAATTCGGATGCAGTTTCTTCAGCTTATTCATTATTCGATTATGAAATTGCGTACGACCTTGGCGGGGAGGACGCGTTCCAAAATTTAAACCATCGTGCAAGAGAACGCGGCATTCGTCTCGCCGGCGACATGGTTCCCAATCACATGGGATTATTTTCAAAATGGGTCATTGAGCATCCAGAATATTTTATTCACTCAGACAAACCGCCGTATCCAGGCTATAGATTTTCTGGACATAATCTTTCCGACGACCCCAATATTGAGCTTCGCATTGAAGACGGCTACTGGAATAAAAATGATGCCGCGGTGGTCTTTCAGCGAATCGACCGGCGAAACGGCGACGTTCGATACATCTACCACGGCAACGATGGAACCAATATGCCGTGGAACGATACGGCGCAATTAAATTTACTTCGCGCCGATGTACGAGAAGCGATCATTCAAAATATTTTCCACGTCGCGCGAAAATTTTCCATCATCCGCTTTGACGCGGCTATGACGCTTGCCAAGAAACATTTTCAACGGCTATGGTATCCTATGCCGGGAACATCCGGAGTTCCATCCCGGCAGGATTTTGGATTGACACGAGGTGAATTTGAAAATCATTTTCCCAATGAATTTTGGCGGGAAGTTGTGGACCGAATTAATTCTGATATGCCTCACACACTTCTTCTGGCCGAAGCATTTTGGCTGATGGAAGGGTACTTTGTTCGTACGCTTGGGATGCATCGTGTGTACAACAGCGCTTTTATGCATATGCTGATGAAAGAAGAAAATGAAAAATTTCGATCGTTAATTAAAAACACACTTGAATTTAATTCCGAGATTCTGAAACGGTATGTGAATTTCATGAGTAACCCTGATGAAGAAACTGCCGTTTCGCAATTTGGAAAAGACGATAAATATTTTGGCGTTGCAACGGTGATGGTGACATTGCCCGGCCTTCCAATGTTTGCCCACGGACAGATTGAGGGGTTTACCGAAAAATACGGAATGGAATATCAACGAGCCTATTACAATGAAACAGCGGATGAGTGGTTCGTGAGACGTCATGAGCATGAAATTTTTCCGCTGACGAAAAAAAGATATCTCTTCAGTCATGTGCAGGATTTTGAATTTTATGATTTTCATGACGATCGCGGATACATTAATGAAAATGTTTTTGCGTATTCAAATCGTTCCGGCGATGAACGGGCAATTATTTTCTTCCACAATAAGTTTGAAGACTGCCGGGGTTGGATTAATCACTCTGTTGTCAAAGCAACAAATAAAGGGGAAGGAGTTCGAAGTATTACCTTAGGAGATGGTTTACAAATCGACGGTAGCGAGAAAATCTTTTACCGCTTTCGAGAACGAAAATTGAATTTGGAATATTTGATGTCAGGCAAGGATATTCGCGGCCGCGGGTTTTGGATGGAACTACGAGCATTTCAATATGCAGTCTTTACGGATTTTGTAAAAATTTATGATGCAAACGGTGACTGTGAAATTGTAGCTTATCAGTTGAATGGAAGAGGGGCAACAAATGTAGACCAGCTTCTCCGAGAAGTGAAATTAAAACCCCTGCATGATGTCATCAAAAAAACGTTTACTCACTTTCAGTCTGATAAAATTGATACGGTAAGCGGTAATTATGGTGATATTTTTACCAAATTAAGTAACTATTTACAAAAGCCGATAAAGGCGTCTGAAATAAAAGATCAATTCACACAGTATTTGGCAAGTGCAGAAAAATATTTCACCAAAGAAGTTATAGAACCAAAACCCAAACACCGCTCGGTGGTAGAATATCAGTTGCTTTTTGCGAGCCTGTATCGGTTGATATACGATTTAGAACACATCATTCAAGAGACCAGCTCTGCTCAAACCGCTGAAATAATTTTTCAGCGGCTGCATCTGGATGACCTCTTGGTGCAAATTTTAGTTTCGAATGACCGCGAATATTTTTCAGCAAAGAATGATCTTGCACTGTTGAAAGTTCTGCTTCGCCATAAAAACATTTTATCCGATCCTGAATATTCTCACACGACATTGCTTGAACGTTTATTTGATGAATATGAAACGGCAAACTTTCTCAACGTGAATCTACACCAAGATGTTTGGTACTTCAATAAAGAACAGTACGAAGTCCTTATTCAATGGATACTGAGCTTGAGATTTATTTTTACTTCCCTTACCATCGAAACTGACAACCCATATTTAAAAGAGTGGAATGGTTATCGGTCGACGATAGACTCACTTATTAAGGCAGCACGGGGAGCGGATTATAAGGTAGAAATATTGAAAGAGATGGTATCCATAGCAGAAAAGCCTCAAAAAACTAATACTACGGCATCATCTTCAAATAAAAAAAAGTCGAGCAAGCTAAAATCTGGGACAATAAAAAAGAAAAGTCCCCCAAAACAAAATAAAAGAAAGAAACGGATATAATATTGATTTTTAAAATATTCTAATTATATTTGATAGACCTTTGCAACGCTTCCTCCCCTGAGTGTTGCATATTACTGGTCGAGCCAGACGGTCCCCCCAACGTCTGGCTTTTTTTTGAATCAAAAGGAAATAAAATATATGGCAAAACAAACTCCCAAAGAAAAAACCGCAAAACGAAAAGTTCGACGTGAAGAAGTATTGAGCCTCGAATCGCTGAATTATAAAATTATTTTAGCCGGCGTGTTCATTATAATTCTAGGATATATTTCTCTGAGCTCAGGTCCATGGGATGGTTTCTTTGCCCTGACATTGGCGCCGTTCCTTCTGGTGATTGGATACTGCATCATCATTCCGTTCGGAATAATTTATCGTAAGAAAAAACCTGAAAGTACGGAAACAATTTCGTCGGCAGAACAAGTTGCCCATTAAATCAGGTTTACTCTATCGTTGCTTCGCGCGATTTTTTTTATTACATTTGTAATATAAGTGACGAACAATGATCGCGTAGCTCAGCGGTAGAGCATCTGCCTTTTAAGCAGAGGGTCGATGGTTCGAGACCATCCGCGATCACAAAAAATCCTGCAGTCAACAGCAGGATTTTTCGTTTTAAACGATAAACGAAAATTGTTTTTATGTGTCAAAACGAAGTTGATTCAGTAAAGATTTTTCGATAGGTTACATCGAATTCGAAAAAACATTTCAAGAAGATCATAAAGGAACATCATGCGCGGAACAGTAGTTGTTATTGTTGGGATGTTATATTTTATAGGATGTAAGGGCGATAACGGTGCCGATGGTGCTACAGGACTCCGCGGTGCAGGTGGACCGGATAAAGTTGGATCCATCGGCGGGTATGTTTTTTTGAAAGATACAGCCAACACATTCCTGCCGGATAGGAGGGGAGTTATTGCTTCTCTTTAAAGTTTTTTATCAAAGGCTGATACTTCAGACAGCACGGGGGCATTGCAAATTGACAGCGTTGTTTCAGGAAAATATACTGTTGT
>JAQUOA010000263.1 GCA_028749215.1 Bacteroidota bacterium | reverse complement strand
AGTTTAATGCTGCCGATCGGTTATGTGCGGCCGTTGTTAAGTTTTAACGGCGACATCATCGTGTTCGCCTACTTACTGGGTCTTGCACGATTCTTTCAGATTCTTGGCGCCATGGATATCGGGAGTTCATTCGAAGGAATGGGTGCAGCACGCGAAGCAACGTTTGCGGTCTTTGCCGAACCGATTTATTTTTTTACTCTCGGAAGTTTGGCGTTCATCAGCGGGCATACGTCAATTTACGATATTTACCATTCCATCCGTTTGGATAACCCGACATCAATTGTCTTCATTATCGTTAGTTCTATTTCTGCATTTTTTTTAATGATAACGGAATGTTCGCGAATGCCAATCGATGATCCGACGACGCATTTAGAATTGACGATGATTCACGAGGTGATGATTCTTGATAATTCCGGCATTGATTTGTTTCTCTACCAATATTCCAGTTTTATTAAAATTATGATTTACGCCGTGTACGAAGCGTCGTTCTTCAATCCGTTTAGCATGCAGAACCACTGGCTTGGATTTTCAATCTTTCTCATCGTTCTGGTTCTTCTCACAACACTGCTGGCTTGGGTCGAAACCATGATTGCGCGTTTCAAAATGAAAAGTATTCCTCAGTACTTGCTGTTTGCCACCGCCATTGGAATTTTAAATTTGCTCATTTACACTTTTGTCCGTCAATAAGCTGAGATCACTATGGAAAATGTACTAAGTATTTTATTTTGCCTTACGCTGTTGTATTTGGTGGTGACATCACGCATCAAAACGTACGTCTCGATATTACGTTTACAAGGCGTCTTGCTTTCGGTGATTATGGTGTTCCCGTTCATCCGGCATTTATCGGTGCACATTCTCATTATCCCGATCACCTCATTCATTGTCAAAGCAATCGTCATTCCGCGCTTCATCCATAAAATTGTGATCGACCTTGATGTCAAGCGTGTTGTGGAGCCGAGCATTCAGCCGTTTAATTTTTTATTGCTGACGGTCGCTTCAATGTCGGTAATCTTTGTGGCGTCGCATGTCCTGTCGGGATTCACGCCGATTGAAACAATTCCGTTTGCATCTGCTTTTTCTGCCATGATTACAGGGATTTACCTCATCATTTTTAGGAAAAAGCTTATCGTTCACGTTGTCGGTTTCCTCATTTTGGAAAATGGCATTTTCCTTTTTGGAACTTCCGTCGCCGCGGAAATGCCGACCCTTGTTGAACTAGGCGCCATGCTGGATGTGTTTGTTGTCGTATTTTTAATGGGAATCGCCATCAATAAAATTAGTTCTACGTTCGCAAAACAAGATGTCTCTGTACTTGGGAGGTTAAAAGATTAATGACCGAACTTATTTTTTTAGCAGGGCTGCCGCTTATCAGTATTGCTGCCAATTATTTTCTTCACAATAGAAAAGCGCAGTACAGTATTTCATTACTCGTGGCGTCGCTTCATCTCATCACGTCGTACCTCATTTTTTCCGGACTGTCTCAACCGGCGGAAAATGAATTCATTCGGTTCGATGCGTTAAGCAGACTATTCCTGCTGATTCTGTCGCACGTTTATTTTTGGGTAGTGCTTGTGTCGTATTCGTATCTCAATCGATCAACCATCGTCAACGAAGAAAAAAGTAAACAGTTGTATTTCATGATGTTGAACTTGTATCTCTTCGCTAATACGCTGGCGCTCATCAGCAACCATTTAGGATTGTTCTGGGTTGCTTCCGAAACGACGACGCTCAGCGTTGCTCCGCTGATCTATTATTACCGCGATGAAGAATCACTCGAGGCGATGTGGAAATATCTCTTCTTAGTGTCAGTTGGTATTGCCTTTGCATTCATCGGATTTTTGTTCCTTACGCTCTCTGCAAGCGGAACAATCCTTTCCGGACAACAATTATTAATTTCATCCTACACTCGGTTTGCAACGGCACTCAATCCAATTTGGCTCAAGGCAAGTTTCATTTTCGTCTTTGTCGGATTAAGTACAAAAATCGGCATTGCCCCAATGCATCCCGGCGACATTGATGCAACAAGCAATGCACCAAGCCCCGCCGCTGCGTTAATGTCCGGCTCGTTGAGAGGAACTGCGCTGCTTGGATTAATGCGTGTCTATCAAATTATGGTCCCGACAATAACAGCAGAGTTCGCACGCACAATTATGACCATCGGCGGAATGTTTTCACTTTTTGTTGCTTTTGTTTTTATGTTCAAAGTGGTCAATTACAAGCGAATGCTTGCGTATTCAAGTGTAGAACATCTCGGTCTCATTACCCTTGGTATCGCGACCGGCGGAGTTGCTTTTATCGGAGCCATGCTTCACATGGTGTACAATTCACTGACAAAAGTTGTTCTCTTCTTTAATGCAGGCAATATTCATCGCACGTATCGGTCACGTGAAGTAACATCCGTCTGGGATGTATTGAATACGATGCCGTGGACAGGCTGGCTCTTTCTGTTCGGCTTCTTTGCCATCGTGGCAATGCCCCCGTTCGGAATTTTCTTCAGCGAGATCATGATCTTTCAAGGATTGATGGCCAAGCCAATTTTGCTTGCCGCGGTATTATTTTTCTTGTTCTTTATTTTTGTGGGAATGAGCAAGACAATATTTCAAATGCTATATACCGCTCCGCCAAAAGAACACAAACCAATTGCGGTAGAAAAATTTGAGGTCATACATTTCGCTTCTCTTGCTCTACTTCTCTTATTAATTGTACTTGGACTCTTCATGCCGTCGCAACTATATACAACTGTTGTTCAAATTTCAAAAGATTTCGGAATTACACTATGAATTCCTTAACTGTTCAAAATCATCAACCATTCGCAATCAAAAGCATTCCTATTCTTTCACTTCAGGAATTTGAAGACTCTGTGCGCGAAGCAATGTTAACTCATGCGCGGATGATCGGATTGTTTGGTTTAGAATCTTCAAAATCCGGAACGACGGTGATTGCCGTTCTTAGTAACCCATCAACATCGTCACTCCATCTTTTAGGAACGAAATTCTCCGAATCAAATAATCGCTACAAAAGTTTTGCTGAAGTTCATCATCAGACGCATTATTTTGAATGTGAGCTCGCAGAAAATCATCACATCATACCGGATGGACATCCATGGCTGCGTCCTGTGCGGAAACAAACCGTTGTGCTGGACAACCAGCCATATTCTATGTACAGAATGGATGGTGAAGAAGTTCACGAAGTTGCCGTCGGACCGATTCACGCAGGCGTTATTGAACCGGGACATTTTCGTTTTCAGTGCCATGGCGAATTAGTGTACCATCTCGAAGTCAATCTCGGTTATCAACATCGAGGTATCGAAAAAATGATGTTGAAGGCTTCCCGAAATCAACAAAGCATTTTGTGTGAATCAATTACCGGCGATACGACAATAGGTCACACCATGGCATATGCACTTGCGGTGGAAGCATTGTCCCACACAACGGTGAGTTTGCGGACGCAAATGCTTCGCTCAATTGTTGAAGAGCTTGAGCGCATCGCCATGCATCTTGCCGGATTGGGAGGCGTTGCTAACGATGTTGGATATGCAATCGGTGCAGCGTCGTACGGTAGATTACGGACGTTAGTCATAAACAGCTCTGCCCTTCTGTGCGGTTCCCGCTTCGGACGAGGATTTATTGTTCCGGGAGGACTTCGATTTG
>JAQUOA010000060.1 GCA_028749215.1 Bacteroidota bacterium | reverse complement strand
AGAAAGTAAACGACCATTTACGGTATCTGCTGCTCAACATGAATCTTGATTACCTTGACAATGTTTTTGTGCCAAGGAATGGAATACGCGTTACATCCAATGTAGAGTACAGCAGTCTGCTCCTCGCATCTGATATCAACTACACACGCTTTAGCCTCTCGGCAGATTATTATTTTACCCCGCTACGGCTCCACACACTTCGGTTCGGCGGGTCTTTTTTGAAAACGTACGATTCGCCTCCGTTCTACAAACAATTCATCTTTGGAGGACCGCAGGAATTTGCAGGTGCAGACTACATGCAAATCAACGGTACAAAATTCATTATCGGACGAGGAGAATATCGGTACGAATATAAGCGGGATGTATTTTTTAAAGGAATCATCAACACTTTAATCGATCCCGATATTTTCAATCCAATCAATCACGCAACCACAGAACCGCGGATCGGCATCGGCATTGGCGTGATGTTCACTTCTATTTTAGGGCCGATTGAACTTATGCTTGTCCGCGGAGACGAATCGTATCAAGAGAGAAAAGGCTCGCAGTACCTATTACATTTTTCCGCCGGGATGAAGTTTTAACAATTGCTCATTTCAAATTCTAGGTGGCATTCATATTGCAAAAAGCTGTATATTTATCCATTAAATAACTGCTGCTGCATTGTAAAGAAAACATCTTTTCGTGCACCGCACATCTCAGATTACTCAAACAGAGAATCACCATGGTCATCAACACCAAAACCGTTCTCGTACTCGGCGGATGGGGACTTGTCGGTTCCGCGATTTGCCGCCGCCTGATGGACGAAAAACCAAAACGTATTATCCTTACCTCCCTTAAAGAATCAGAAGCCACCGAAGCCTGCCGCCAGATGCAGAAAGAATATCCCAAAGCAGGAAAGAATTTTTTTGTTCCGTGGTGGGGAAATATCTTCGTCAGAAACGAACTCAAAGATTTAAACCGTGAAGAAGTTCTTACCAACGCAAAACTGCGCGCAAAGTTTTTGGATGATATTCTGGAAGAGTTGACACTTGACGTTCTTGAGCGTTCCGCTCTGTACCAACTGCTCAACAAGTACAAACCTGATGTTGTGGTTGATTGCATTAACTCCGCAACGGCAATTGCCTACCAAGATATTTTTCAAAGCTCCCGCGATGTGATGCAAACCCTTCGTGCACAAACTTCCGGTGATGAACTCCGGGAAGTTGTAGAACGGCTTCTCTGCACGCAATACACACCGCAATTAATTCGTCACGTACAAATTTTTTACCGGTCAATGAACCATGCAAAGACGAATATCTATGTTAAGATCGGCACAAGCGGAACCGGCGGCATGGGACTCAACATTCCGTACACACACAGCGAAGAAAAACCGTCACGCGTGCTGCTGAGCAAGTCTGCTGTTGCCGGAGCACACACACTGCTCTTATTTTTAATGGGACGAACACCCGACGCGCCGATTACAAAAGAGATTAAACCTACCGGCGCCATTGCATGGAAAAAAATTGCGTACGGCGAAATTGCCAAACGAGGAAAAGCAATTGAACTTGTCGATTGTCTTCCTGAACAAGGTGTAGAGTTAAAAGGAAAATTCCAGATACGGATGAACAACAACGTTGCCGAGCCTACCGGCAAACGATTGAAGTCGGTCTTTATCGACACAGGAGAAAACGGAATTTTCTCCCGCGGAGAATTTGAAGCGATCGCGACTCCGGGTCAAATGGAATTTGTAACACCGGAAGAAATTGCCGAAGCGGTGATCTACGAAATTAAAGGTGGCAACACAGGGCACGATATTATCAACGCGTTAGATAACGCAACCCTTTCACCGACCTACCGTGCAGGGTTCATGTTCCAAGGTGCTTTAGAAAAAATGAAACAGCTGGAAAAAGAGCACCATGTGAACAGTGTCGCCTTTGAGATGCTCGGCCCGCCGCGTCTTTCAAAATTATTACACGAAGCAAATCTTTTGAAGCTGGCCTATGGTACTGTGAATAAAGTTTTGCAGACATCCGGAAAAAAGATGTCGGATGATTTAACAGCGCTGATTCAAAAAGAAAATGAATTACGATCAGAAATTATTTCCATCGGCATTCCAATCTTACTGCAGGATGGAAAGACATTGCTTCGTGGACACGAAGTAAAGATTCCTCCATTCCGCGGCGTCAACGAATTTCCGATCACTCCTCAGGCAATAAACGGTTGGTCGCATAACGGTTGGATCGATTTGCGCGTAAGCAGTATGGAAGATTGGAAAGCGCGTCTTGTCATTATAAAAAAAGAGCTCGACATTATTGCCGAAGGCGACACCAGTTCACGCAATTTTCGGACGCCCGAATATTGGGAAAACTTCAACGACATCGACCCCGGAAAAATTGTCGGCTGGATTTTTTCGATTGAGGAAAAAGGATTGCGGATGAAATCGTAACTTCACTCCACCTCGCCTATCTTGGCAAATGGCGAAGTTCCGATATTATATTTACAACCAAGTGAAACGCGAAGTGAGGGTCTAACAGTAGCATCAAGAACAACATTGTCCCCTGAATAAACATACACTTGTCTTGCCATCAGTACGCCAAGTTGAAATGCATATTCAAAATTTCCGTCTGGAACAACGCATCCAACTCCAGCAAGAATGTTCGTCGCCCGCATGTAGATGAATTTCGATACATTCGAAAACGAGCCGTCATTTTCCATCCGAAAGCGGTCTCCATCCAACGTCAGCACATATTTTACTTTAATGCCGTCATTTTCAATCGTTTCGAGCACTAAGGAAAACGGCAATATCGTTTGGAAACGTCCCTTCTCTCCCGTCTTCCATTTAAAACCTACAATTGGGAGGAAAAGACCTTTCTCGAATTGATACGTAATGGCTCCTCCGTACAACAATTTAAAATCTTCTCCTGTTTGGTAACTTCCCAGCCCAAATGCAGAGATTCTAGGCTGCGCATTATGGATGGTGTGTTCATCTTCGGCGATACTGCTGCCAAGGCTTAGCCAATAAAAATTTTTTGCATTGGTGATTAACAAAAGAGAAAATGCTACACTTCCGGAAAACAAATTATGTCTATTATTTAAAAATTCGGTAACTGCAGGATGGTAACTTGTTTGGAGGTGAAAATATGGTTGAACCAATGAAATTGTATTTTGCGGATTAAATTGTGCATCACCAACCGGGATTGTAGCAGCTAGCAATGTCGTATTTAACGCAAATAATTTATCTGTGCCATTCACCTTCTTTGCCGTCGTCATTTTTTCTGTAAATTCTACCGAAGGCCGGAACCAGTCATATGGCAGTGATTCCTGTGCGCTGGCTCTCTGAGTTAAACAGATCACGATGAAACACAAGCAAATAGATTGAAATAATCTTCGGGGAAAAATTAGATTCATAAAATAACTATTGCAAGATTAGTATGGAAGAATATGTTTGATTTTTGAGAAATGACGGATTCAAAAACCAAATTTCTCATTCCCTCTTTAGAGTCAATGAACAGGTATTCGGTTTAACAAATTCCAATTAAATCTTCAGTTATGATTCAGTTATGATATTACTTTCAATATTTAAGGAAAACAACAATCTTGGTTTGAAGAAATTATTGATAGGATATTTTTTCAGAAAATAATTGATGAAAAATATAGCTGTAGTGTTAATGGAGACCTCAACAAAGACAGCCACCATATGTTATTGAAATTTTTTCGGATTCTATTTTAACAGCTGCATTTTTTTTGTAATGACCTTGTTCCCACTTTGCAGACGGTAGTAATACACACCACTGGGCAACCGATCCGCATAAAACGTCACTTCGTGGTCCCCTGCCGACAGTTGTCCGTCAACCAATGAACGTACTTCACGCCCCACCACATCGTACACTTTTAATTGCACATAACTTCCGTCTGAAATAAATTTTATTTGCGTCGTCGGATTAAATGGATTAGGATAATTTTGATAGAGTGTAAAACCTGTCGGCACGTTGTTCGATTGTTCGACATCTGCCACTGAACTAATCAATGGCAATGTATTCACCGATGGAAATTGCGGAGTTTTCAAAACTGTATCAAGTTCAGTCTGAGCCACTCCGAACCAATCTTTTAATACCGACGCATAGACCGAACGAAAGTCGTATTGCATCGCAATATTATCATTCACCGTCGCATTCGGCGGAATAACAGGATTGGTTCCAACGATTCCTCCTTTCACACCTTTGCCGAACAGAAACAGCGGCGCAGCGGCACCGTGGTCTGTACCAAAACTTGCATTCGATTTTATTCTCCGTCCAAATTCGGAAAATGTCATTCCTACAACACGTTGATCAATCGCGAGCAATTTTAAATCGTCCTGAAATGCCGCGATGGCATCAGAAAGTTTTTGAAGCAATGTTGCGTGATTTCCTGTTTCTGTTCCCCCGGTCGCGGCAACTTGCTGAGCGTGAGTATCGAAGCCGCCAAGGTTCACAACATAGATGCGTGTTTTTAATCCGCCGGCAACAAGCAGCGCAACAATTCGAAGTTGATCAGCGAGAGAATTTTTCCCCGCCGCCGGATACAATGTCGATAAATTTTTTGCTTTGGTCGCAGCCGCTTTTACCACACCGGCGTACGTTTGCGTTTGCTGGGCAACCTGACGAATAAATGTCAGTTCATGTGCTGCACGATCCGGTGTTCCAACAGGAACCGGATCAGGAGTACCAGTAACGAGATAATTAAAGTATTGCGGATTTGGAATTGCCATTCCCATGGATGCTGCATTTCCTTGCAGGCCCGGCGATACCACTGATCCAATTTGGATTGCCAAAGGATCGGGCATTGTTGTGCTAGGATAATTTACAGGGAAGCCTGCAAATTCTTCATTTAAATAACGTCCCATCCATCCGGTGGTGAGTACTTGATTTGAATCAGCTCCTGTCAGCCAAATATCTGTCGCACGAAAATGCGAAAAGTTTGGCGTTGGATATCCGACGCTTTGAACCACGGCAAGCTCTCCATTATTGTACAATCCCTGCAACCCCGTCATTGCCGGATGAAGGCCTGTTGCATTGGTTAATGTTAAAACTTTTGCTTGATCAATTAAAATATTTGCGCGCGCATTTGACAGAGCTGAATATTGATCTAGCGGAATAACCATATTCAACCCGTCGTTTCCTCCGTTCAGCTGAATAAGAACAAGAACTCGGTCAGTGTCAGTAGCGGCATTCACTAATTTTTCTAAGAGCGAAGAATTTGCATACGCTTTTAATGAAAACCCGCCAAGAGCAAACGGTAAAACAGAAAATGGAACGGCACGTGTAATAAAATCTCTTCTCTTCATATTTTTTCCTTTTAGGCGAGTTGAAATTCTGAAATATCCAGCATGTAACTGAGTACAGATTGCAGCCGCGTGAAAACGATATTTTTTTTATTGACATCCGTTGGAGTTGCAATGTAGTCGTTCCACGCATTGGTCCAGTAGTAATCCGATGCTTGTCCGGAAAGAAGAGCGTTCTTCATCGTCGTTTTTTCATTGTCGGAAAGTTGGATGGGCAGTAGAAACTGAGCCATATCGGCAATAAGTTGATTAGGATCGCCGGGAGTTGAAAACTGATTTGCAAATGCAATCGGGTCAATTACTATTTTGTATTTTGTTCCATTGACCGTGGTTTGATATCCGTTCGTATTCAACATGTCGGTATAACTTTTTCTCTTCGGCAGCGAATCGGAGTTTATCCATAACTCATAATATTCCGGGATCTGATAATACGCCGGCCATCCTGCAACGTTTGGCGGGTCGCCGAGATTAAGTTCCATAGCAGCCGCTAGGTTTTGCACAGCGCCCCACAATGTGTACTGTGCGACGTACGCAGAAGAATCCGGGAAGGGTAAAGAGAATTGTCTGATAAAACCCGCGGTAAAATCAATTGGATTTTTTATCACACACCCAACATTTGCACTGTCATAGAAATGCGCACTTTTTAAAAGGACGGAGAGGACTTGTTTGATATCGTAATTTGTGTCACGGAACATTTGTGCCAACGGCGTAATGACATTGTCCTCCGCATTTTGATCTATGACGTAGTACACAAACCATCGGTATAATTTCCTGCAAATAAATTTGGAAACTTCCGGCTGTGCAAAGATCATTGACATCAAATCATTCAATTCAAGTTGACCGGCAGTGCTTCCGGTGCGGCCTGTGATTACCGTGTTATTGTAGTAAGCAGAAAATTGTTTATCGGTAGGATCATGACGCGTTGAATCAAACGTTGACGCAATATTCGTCGGATCATCCTTCCATCCGGTGAGAACATGAGCCGCCGCTTTCACATCGGCTTCAGTGTATTGCGAATTCGGTCCCTTGCCGCTGGTAAAAAGCTCTTGCAACTCACGCCCGTAATTTTCATCCGGTGCAGTCTTGGTATTGTATCGTCCGTTGAGATACACCAGCATTGCAGGATCGGTAGTAATTTTTGTTGTCAAATCTTTAAAATTACCTAAAGCATTCTGGCGTAACAGGGAATTGTATTTATACACGTATCGAGCATCGCTGACAATGCCGGTTTCGGTCGAAAAATGGTTATGCCAAAACAAAGTCATCTTTTCAACAATGGACAGCGATTGGTTGATCATCAGCCCATACCACCACGATTTGAACGACGCAATCCGTAAACTGTTCACTGTTCCATCACCATGAACTGCATTTACCCACGTCTGTCCGGCGGCAACAGTCGGATCGGCGTACCTGTCGTTGTAATTATTCACCGGGGGATCCGGTGCAGTCGCAGGAACCGTCAAAAGAAGATCCACGGCTGATGACATTGTGAGTGCTTTCAATGTGTCAAGATCACTTTTTGCTGCACCGAATGTTGTTCGCCGCAGCAAATGCAACACTTGATCATTTCCCCACACGCCGGTGTACGGTTCAATGCCCGATGTTGTTCGCTGGACAGCGGGAAGCGTCTTGTTGGCAAATTCATTGACAGTTTTTTTCTTTGAAGCAGAAGTCTGCGGCTCTTCAACGAAGCTGCCGACAGCTCCGGCAAGAAATTCTTTTCTCTTCATATCAGTCCGATTGTTAATGAATAAACGGTGTAATAGTTAGTAACCCGACTACGGGGTCAGGTTTAATATAATTTATTTCTTGATACTCAAAAATTATTTCTTTGTTATCTTTCGAGAAAATAAAATATTTATTCGTTTTGCACCCATCATCGTAAATTTTTCCCTTTCGATTCTCATTTTTTTTAGTTTATTTAATAGAGATATGTGAAATTTATTTGATTATTTTTTCCCCTGTTATGAAAAATTTTGAACGTCTAAATCGTCTTCCACCCTACGTATTTGCAATTGTCAATGAAATGAAGATGAATGCCCGCCGTGCCGGTGAAGATATCATCGACTTGGGCATGGGCAATCCGGATCAAGCCACGCCGCAGCATATTATCGATAAACTGACGGAAGCCGCTCAAAAAAATTCAAACCATCGCTATTCGGCATCAAAAGGAATCACTAAACTTCGCGTTGCCATTTGCGATTGGTACAAAAGAAAATTTAATGTTGATCTCGACCCTGAAAAAGAAGCAGTAGCTACCATCGGTTCAAAAGAAGGGTTGTCGCATCTCGCGCTCGCCGTTTCGGGCCCTGGCGACACAATTCTCTGCTCGACACCTGCATATCCAATTCACCCGTATGCTTTTGTCATTGCCGGTGCGCAGGTAATCCATGTTGATCTCTTTCCGCAAGAAAGTTTTTTAGATCGGATCAAACAAGCATTCACGAATACATTCCCAAAGCCAAAATTTTTGGTGCTCAACTTCCCGAATAATCCGACCACCGCAACGGTTGATCTTGATTTTTTTGAGCATGCGGTCGACTTTGCACGAAAGAATGACTTGTTCATCATTCACGACCTTGCATACGGCGATCTTGGCTTTGACGGATATCAAGCACCGTCGATCTTTCAAATTCCGGGAGCAAAAGATGTTGCCGTTGAATTTTACACTCTGTCAAAAAGCTACAACATGGCAGGCTGGCGTGTGGGATTTTGTGTCGGGAATAAAGATGTGGTCGGTGCACTGATTAAAATAAAAAGTTATTTAGATTACGGAATGTTTCAACCGATACAAATTGCTGCTATTGCCGCATTAAATGGACCTCAACACTGTGTTGAGGAAATCAGAGCGATGTATGAATCCCGCCGCAACGTGTTGGTTTCAGGATTGGCAAAAGCAGGATGGATTGTCGAAAGTCCTCGCGCATCAATGTTTGTGTGGGCAAAAATTCCGGAGCAATTTCAAAAGATGGGCTCATTGGAATTTGCAAAACTGCTCGTGAAGGAAGCAAAGGTTGCCATTTCTCCCGGCATCGGGTTTGGTGATGCAGGGAATGATTCCGTTCGTTTTGCATTAATTGAAAACGAAGAACGCATTCGCCAGGCGACACGAGGGATTAAATCTGCTTTCCAAAATTTTAAAGGTTAAGCAATAATCGTTCAATTGGGAATTGAGGATGGAATGAGAAAAAAATATTGTTTCTGGATAGTTATTCTGTTTTCCATTCTCTCCCACCAAGCCTTTACTCAATCAAATCCAAATTTTAATGTAACACTTCGGCTTGATTTTTCTTCTATCGATGCTCTTATAGATCTCAGAGAAGGAAAAATTGCCAACGTTCAGCAGGCAGCGGAACTTCGAGGAAACCAAATTGCGGCTGCTACCAGCGCACTGTTGGCACGAAAAAGTTATTCGTCTGAAGAATTTCTTCGCGAGTTAGAACGTTTCCGCAGCGGCACCGGATCGTCATTCGATATCTTTGGATTGAATCCTGCGCTTTCCCATCTTCAGCAAATTAAAACGCTCTTAGAGGAAACAAAGAAACGGAATCTTGACAGAAAAATCGTCTCAACGATTGAACAATTCTTTCCCCGCGACTCTCGCATCACGGCATCTATTCCCGTTTACTTTGTCGCGCTCGGGAATGAAAATGCCGCCGCATTTGTCCGCAGTATTGCCTGGGAAGGAAATATTCCGCATTTCGTCGGAGATGGTAACGGTGAATTAACGATCGTCGTCAATCTATCGCGATCTCCGCAGTACATTCAAGAAGTGCAATTACAGTTTGTTGATATGATGAGTACGCTGGCTCACGAAACATTTCATGTCGTGTTCGGATTGTACCAAAATTCTTCACCCGCGTGGCAACAGATTCACACCCGTCGTGACCCATCCTTGGCATTAGCAGAGTTGGTGCAAAACGAAGGAATTGCGTATTTAATCTCGCTGCAGCAGCATGGCGGAGCAAGTTTATCTGAACAGCAGCTGGCCGCAGCAAAACGTACCATTGATGTTCTGAATAGTGCGTTAAAAGAATTGGGTTCGCCTTCCGTTTCACCTGAACGTGCACGCGATTTGATTATGAATTCCAATCTTTCCGGTTCATATGAAGGGAATTACGGTGCCACTGCCGGATTGCTTATGGCGTATGCTATTGATGCAAAGTTAGGAAGAGAATCTCTTACCGAAACTATTCGCAACGGGGTTGGAGATTTTTTTGAGAAGTATTCTCAGCTCACGCAACAATTCGGAGAGCTGCCAAAGTTTGATACTGAAGTAGTAAAAGAGTTACACCAATAAAAATATCAATGCGATTGCTTAGGTTGATCGCATTGATATCTTCTATTCGTACCGCAGGGCTTCGATAGGATCAAGATTTGCCGCTTTCCAAGCCGGATACACGCCGAACACAATTCCGATGAACGAGCAAAAAATGAGCGCAGTAATATTCATTTGCAGGGCCGTGAAATTCATGAGCGGTGTTTGAATAATAGAGAGGGTATTATTCCAAGGAAAAATCGGCGGCGCCGTCATAATGAGGGCAACAACGTTCCCTAAGATCGATCCCGTGACAATACCGATAATCCCACCGATCTGACTGAACACGACTGATTCAGTTAAAAATTGTGAGAGCACATTTGTTTTGGTGGCACCAAGCGCTTTTCGGATGCCGATTTCACGCGTACGTTCAGTAACGGAGACGAGCATGATGTTCATGATGCCGACACCTGCCGCAATTAATGCTATGCACGCTATGCCGAGCGTCCCGATCTTGATCATAAATGTGAGATCGTTAAATGTTTGAATGAGCGTATCGTTCGAGAAAAATTCAAAGTCATCAGGTGCGCCGGGAGGCACTTGTCGTATAATGCGCAGGATGCTGCGGGAAAGCTCGAGTGTTTCATTGTAAACGTCCGCGTTGGCAGTTTGCACCATGATGTTAACTGAACGATCTTTTCCGTACAGATTTAAATGTGTCGTAATCGGAATGGCGACCATGTTTCCTTGGTTGCCGCCAAGCACGGCACCTTTCTTTTCTAACACTCCTATCACTTTAAATCGTTGTCCGTCAATTCGGATAAATTCTCCTACCGGATCGCCGCGCGGAAAAATCTTTGTTACCACATCACTGCCAAGCACCGCAACATTATCTGCCGATTGAACCTCTTGATTGGTAAAAGCTCTCCCTTCCTGAACATTCCAATTGTTCGTAGGAAAGCCATCAGTATTCTCACCCACGACACCAACGCTCGGGTTTGTCCGGTTGTTTTGATACTCAACAACTTTTCCGCCTGTCCACACTTCCAATCCGATATATTTGGCAATGGTCAGCCGATTCACAAATTGGACACCTTGATCGTACGTAATATCTTTACGATTCCGAAATTTATTCCGGTTATCGTGATCGTTAAAATTGAAGGCGGGATATTTTTGAATTTGGAATGTGTTGGTACCTAAATCGCTTAACCCGCTTTCAATCGCGTTCTGCAGCACACCCATCGCTGTCATCACACCGATGATTGAAAAGACGCCGACACCGATACCAAGCAGCGTCAGAGTTGACCGAAGCTTGTTCAACCGGATGGCGTTGAGTGCCATGTTAATTGATTCTTGGAGCTGCATGATTACATTTCCATTTTATCGACCGTGATCAACAAATTGTAAGTTTATTTCACTCGTATCGTAAGGCTTCTACTGGATCCATTTTTGATGCACGATTCGCAGGTAAGAATCCCGAAATCATACCGACGAGGACTGAAATTATGATAGCGATTAACACCACCAAGATCGGCATTGAGGTTGGCAGAATTTGATTAATCAGTAAGCTCAATGGATACGATATAATAATTCCAATGATCCCTCCGACAAGAGACAGTGCCGCTGATTCAATAAGAAATTGAAGTAAGATCGTAGAGCGCTTTGCACCGATCGCCTTCCGAATTCCAATTTCTTTTGTACGCTCGGAAACCGAGACGAACATGATATTCATAATTCCAATGGCACCAACGAAAAGCGACAACGCCGTAATGAACAGGCCGATTCCTGCAACAACTATACCGATTTTATTAAATGTTTGAATAAACATCTCTTGTTGATTGATGGCAAAGTCGTCTTCCGCTCCGGGTTTAACGCTGCGAATCTTTCGCAAAATCCCGCGAAGTTCCTCTTTCGTATTTTCCAAATCTTTCATGTCGGCAACTTTCACATTCAAATCTATCCCTCTGCGATGACTGGCAAATTTCTGTAAAAAATTTGTAATCGGAATGACCGCACAATTATCCAAATCCATTCCAAGAAAACTTCCTTGTTTCCCTATCACGCCGACAATACGGAATGACACACCACCGATTTTTACATTTTTACCAAGAGGTGTTTCACTGGGAAAAAGATTCTCTGCAACGGTATATCCAATGACTGCAACAGGTCGGCCTCCGTTAGCTTCAGCTTGAGAAAAGAAACGCCCTAAATCCATTGAAGCACCGGTGGTAAGGATGTACTGTTCATTAGCTCCGCTGACGATAATACCGTCTGAACTTCGGTTTCCATATTTAATGGTGAGACGGCGGCGGCTCAAAGGGGTAATTGCTGAGATTGTTGTAGCTTGATCTTTCACATCCCGGTACTGTTTAAGATCAATGTCTTTCCGATTTCTAAACTTCCACCAATCGTCGCCGCCAAAGAACCATGGAAATTTTTGGACATACAATACATCGGCACCGAGTTTTGATACGCTCTCGTTAAATGCACGGCTCAACCCTTCAATCGCTGTTCCCATCAACGTTACAGAAACAATGCCAATCACAATTCCAAGCATCGTCAGCACTGAACGCATTTTGTTTGCACGAATTGCTTGGAACGAAATGCCAATTCCTTCTTTTACTTCGTATGTAAAATCGGTGAGTTTCATTTTTTACTCGACTGAGACCGGAGCTTTGTGAGTGATTCTGTTTTCCACCATGTGATCGCTTTCTACCATACCATCCCGAACGCGAATCACGCGATGTGCATAATGTGCAATATCTTCTTCGTGTGTGACAAGGATAATCGTGTTCCCTTGCCGGTGCAGCTCATCGAACAATGCCATAATTTCAATACCGGTTTTTGAATCAAGATTTCCTGTCGGTTCATCGGCAAGAATAATAGATGGCTTGGTCACCAGTGCACGCGCAATGGCAACACGCTGACGCTGACCGCCGGAAAGTTCATTCGGTTTGTGATGCATGCGGTCTTCAAGTTTTACGTGCGTCAACGCTTCTTTCGCCGATTCGCGCCGATCGGTTTTTTTCATACCGGCATACACCAACGGAAGCTCGACATTGTGAAGGGCGTCGGACCGTGCCAGCAGGTTGAACGTTTGGAACACAAATCCGATTTCTTTGTTGCGGATTTTCGCGAGTTCGTTATCGTTCATCTCGCTCACATTCACACCGTTAAATTCATATAACCCCGATGTCGGTGTATCCAAACAGCCGATGATGTTCATCAGCGTGGATTTACCGGAGCCTGACGGTCCCATGATGGCGACATACTCATTTTTGTTGATCTGCAAAGAGACATCGACCAAGGCATTGACTTCGACCGTGCCCATGATGTATGTTTTTTTGACATTTTTAATATTGATAACAGGCTGCATAGGGGTTCTCACAATTCGTTGATTCTCTTTTGAGCTGATTCTGCTCGTCGACCTTTGGGTTCCACAACTAAAAACCATTGATAGGTTTCTTTTGCTTTCTGCTTCATTCCTTTACCCTCGTAACACTCGGCAAGAGAAAAAATCGACGGCGAATAAGTTTTTTCAATAGAAAGTGCATAGAGGTATTTTTCTGCTGCCTCATCATATTTCTTTTCGGCTTTCAAGACATCGGCGTAACTGTCGTACGAATCGGGATTCTTCGGCTCTAGTTCGATGTACTTTGCCATTTGAGCATACGCTTCAGTAAAATGTCGCCGGCTCAAATAAAAATACCCGAGTTGTTTATATCCCCCGCTTTTCTTCGGCTCAGCAGAGATGGCTTTTTTAAATTCTTCTTCTGTCTTGGCGGTATCTTTCTTGTAATTATAATAACTCGCCATCACTAAATGACCGCGATACGGTTGCAGCGTTAAAATGGCTTCAACTTGTTCGAGCGCCTTCTCTTCGCTTCCCCCCATAATGCCTGGTGCAACAAGATAGTAATTAAAAAGTGCCAGTCTCGCCTGTACATTGCTTGGGTCAAGTTCTGATGCACGAAGAAATGCATTCTTAATCTTTGGTGCAAGAAAACCTTGAGAGATGACATTTGCCG
>JAQUOA010000262.1 GCA_028749215.1 Bacteroidota bacterium | reverse complement strand
CTGCTCAGATAATTCATGCGTGATGCTTTGATCTCACCGACACAGCATCACTTTTTACCCAATGCTCACCCGTTTCACCACACCCAGCTTCTGACCAAAAAATAATTCTCCAACGGCGGTGAATTTCTCCGGCGCATCGCTCACAAAAAATTGGATGTTCGGTTTTTCTGTGCTCGTGTTGCGCAAATTTTGTTCGTTCAACATTTTTTCAACTGTCCCGGCAGTGGCTTCGCCGGAATCAATTAGCGTTACCATCCCTTTGGTTACCTTGGTAATTATTTTTTTTAAGAGGGGATAGTGTGTGCAGCCGAGAATGAGCGTATCAATCTTCTCAGTTGTCAGAGGAAAAAGATATTCGTTGGCAATCATTTCTGTTGCCTTAAAATCCATCCATCCTTCTTCCACCAAAGGAACAAATAGCGGGCACGCTTTGCTGAAAACGTGGACAGATTTGCTCAAGTGTTTCAGTTCATTCGCATAGGCATTGCTGTGCACCGTTGCCACCGTTCCAATAACTCCGACTCGCCTGTTTTTTGTTGACCTCATTGCCGCGTCAGCGCCGGGAATAATCACGCCGGTCACGGGAAGATTCGCACGCTTTTGCACAACATCCAGTGCAACGGCAGAGACCGTATTGCATGCCACCACAATCATCTTCACATCTTTTGATAAAAGAAAATCGGTGTCATCCTGAGTATATTCGCGCACGACTTGCGGTGATTTAGAGCCGTACGGAACGCGCGCCGTATCGCCGAAGTACACAATGTTTTCGTTCGGTAATTTTTCCAGCAAGGCACGAACAACAGTCAGTCCGCCGATGCCGGAATCGAATACGCCGATTGGTTTTTGGTTTTGGTCAGTCACAGAGATGTAGAAAATTTTTTATGATGTACAACTGTTTACGAATCCGCCATCTGCACGTTAATCAACTGAGAAATTGTGTGGAGAATTTTTTCGCGCAGCAGCGTCTGTTCGCGGCTTGAAATTTTCTGCCCGCCGTACTCCGTTACATAGAACGAATCAACAATGCCGTCTCCGCGGGTGGCTAATTTTGCAAAGCTGATCTGCAATCCTTGTTTGGAAATTGTTTGAGTAATCTTGTACAAGAATCCCGTCATGTCCGGCGCATACACATCCATAATGGTGTGGTTATTCGTCTCTTGAAATACCACATCCACACGGATGTTGGGATGGAAGAGCGGTTTGGCTCTCCGCCGCCATCGCCGCTGGTGCCGCTCAAATAAATGATTCAGCGACTCGTGATTCTTCAGCACTTCCTGAAAATCTTTCCGCAGCTTTTCTTCCTGCAGAGCCGTCAGTTCTTTTTTCGTGTGAGAGTCAATCACGCGGAACTGGTCGATCACCACGCCGTCGTTGCGTGTAAAAATATTGGCATCAATGATAATCGTATCGTTGGCCGAAAGCACGCCGCATAACATTGAAAGTAAATACTGCGCATCGCGTGTGATGATCGTGACCAAACTGTGGGATGATTCATCGTGGCGGACAAAAATGGCAGACGTTTCAAGCGTTGAAATTGCCGCGAGGTGTTGTTCCATATCCTGCAGAGAAAATACATCGGCGTACAGGGTATTGGCAATGGACGCAATGTGCTCTTGAATTTCTTTCGGGTAGACCGGCAGCGGTGCTTCGGGTTGTTTCAGCAGCAGTCGTTTTGTTTTTAAAAATAATTCCTGCAGCAGCGTTTCTTTCCAGCTCGACCAAACACTTTTATTGACAGCCGAGAGATCGGCATAGGTCAAGACAAAAAGCTGGACCAGATGATTGAACGAAGGAAAGAGAGACGCAAATTCTTCAATAGTTTTTGCATCACCGGTGTTGCGGCGGAATGCAATTTGTTCCATCACCAAATGCTGGCGGATCAAAAAAGCGACGATGTCGTGCTCATCGGAAATCTTCCATCGCTTTTGCACACCCCTCCATACTTCTACGCCTCGAACTTCATGTTCCGAAATGCCGATCGGTTTTGCGATATCATGAAAGAGAACGGCAAGATAAAACAGCTCTTTCTGTTCAATCGACCGCATCGCTTCACCCAAAATGCTTTTGCTGCTGAGAAGATTTTCAGCATGTTCCAGCGCGATTAACGTATGGGCATCAGTGGTGTAGTAGTGATACATGCTGTGCTGAAAAAAGGCAACCAGGTTTGCCCATCCCGGAAGAATTTTTCCGAGAATGTCGCAGTCATTCATCGCTTGCAACGTTGCCGCAACGTTTGCCGGCAGACGAAGAATTTTTAGAAACTCTTCCGCAATTACATGCTCAGAAGATTCATTGACGGCAAAAAATTTTTGATTGCGTGACAGGCTTTCAAACTGCGTGAGCACGGTCGTGCTCAATTCAAGGGAATGAAGGCCGCACCAGTAAAATCCGCGCACAATATCGGCGGGTGATGAAAATTCTTTTGCCGTATTTCGCAGGTGAAGCTGGCCGCTGCGAATAACGAAGTAGTCATCCAACACCTGTTCGCGCAGTTTGCTCCAGAACGATGCCGAAGCGCCGCGGCGAAATTGATTGACGAGCCGGCGGTTCAACCTGTAGATGACCCGCGCATGAAGAAAATATTCCCGCATGCATGTTTCAACCGATTTTATTTTGTCGTCAAAACGAAAGTGCAATCCGTTGGCAATGGCAAACTGTTTTGAAAATTCAAGGATATCATTTTGCGCTTCGGACACGTAGTGCGTTTCGTGGCGGATGCGGAGGAGAAAATCGAACGCCGCCGTCAGCTCGTGATACTCCTCTACGGAAATGAGATTCTCTTCGCGGAACTGCTCGAGCATGGCAAGGCAGCCGGATTCGTTCGTCTGCATCGGATGCAGTGAAAAATATTTCGGGTCGGATGAACGAAAAATCCATACCAAGGAATGAAGATCGCGTACGCCGCCGGAGCTGTTTTTCAGATTCGGCTCAAGCAATTTCACAGAATGTTCGTACTTGTTATGGCGTTCATCAACGCCGGCAATTACTGCGCCGATGAATTTTAAATCTTGTTTTTTCTGAATGGCAGGCAGCAGCGCGTCGGCGAACTGCTCAACAATGGCGCGGTTGCCGCACACGTACCGGCTTTCAAGAATCGACGCCCACACATCAACATCTGTCTGATACAAGTTCAAACAATCGCCAATGGTGCGGACGCTGTGCCCGATATCGAAACCGACATTCCACAGCGAGTGTAAAAATTTTTGCGCCGTTTCCGAGTTGTTCTTTTTCGTCTGCTCGTCGGCAAACAAAATCATCACATCAACATCGGAGTGAGGGGACATTTCGTAGCGCCCGTATCCGCCAAGACCAACAACGGCAAATGTGGTGCGGCTTTCTTCGGGCAATTCGTACCACAGTTTTGTCAGCGTGGTATCGACAAGTTCAGAAAGCTCGGCGGCAACATCAATACCCCGCGCTCCGCACCGATGAAAGCGAAAGATGTTGTCGTATTCCTGCTGGAAAAATTCTTTGATCGTCATACAAAGAATATAATAAGAAAATTTGGAAGGGAGAAGAGGGAGCGTCTATAACTTTGTTGCCACAACGGCAACATCTTTCATCGACTGCTGCACGCCTCCAAAGTTGTCAATAGCTTCAAGAAGAATAATGTACATGCCGATCCGGACTTTACTGCCGGTGTCATTCATTCCGTTCCACAT
>JAQUOA010000059.1 GCA_028749215.1 Bacteroidota bacterium | reverse complement strand
GAAGCAAAAGGAGAGTAACCGCTGAAAAAACCTGAACCGATAATTTTCACAAAGAAAGAAGGTTTGTGATTTTTTGCCAGTGTGGCGGTATTATTCTGTTCCATTGTTTGCCTCCGAAAAAAGTTTTTGCAAAATATTCCAGTTACTCACACCGTATAATATTCCCGTCAGGGCAGTTAACAACGTGGCAATCAACATCAACATTGCCATGATATGCGGTGTCGCAAATGTGTCAAAGAGCGGTCCAAAGCGCAGAGATAAATCAGGTGAAGCATAGACGATGTATCGCGTAAGGAACAGATAGATGACAACAAGCTGAATAAGAGTTTTTGTTTTCGCAAACATGCTGGTATCGATCGGCGTATTCTTATACTCTGCATACGATCGTAACCCTGTCACAAGAAAGTCTCTCATGACAATAATCCACACCATCCATGCTTCTGCATAGCCGATGGTCACAAATGATATAAACGCTGCGGAGGTTAATACCTTATCGGCAAGCGGGTCCAAAAATTTTCCCCACCGAGTAATATATCCCCAGCGGCGGGCAACATAGCCGTCGTACCAATCGGTGATGGCAGCAACAATAAAAATGATGAGGGCAATTTGTTTGTTGACGTGAGATTCTGAAAATAGAAGCACCACAAACACCGGAGTAAGCAGGATGCGTAAGAGCGTCAATTGATTTGGAGGAGAAAGTAACACAAGAGTGATGGTCAGAGTTTGTCGTAAAAATTTCTAAAAAGAAAATACCTTTTTTTCATTCATGAAACAATAGAACAATTTTGTCCGCAAAGTAATGATTTTATAACACATTTTGTTTTTTTTCAGAGGACTATTTGCATACCTTTATTCATTGAAAGGAATATACTGATGAAAAATTTTATTCTGGTTTTACTCTCTTTTGTAATTACCACTTTAGGTTTTGCACAAACAGCAAATCATGTTGTTATCAGCGAAGTATTTTACCTCGGTGCAACAGGTGCTAACGAGTTTGTAGAACTATACAACACAACCGGGGCCGACATTGTGTTAAATGGATTTGTGTTGCAAGCAGGTACATCCGGAACTCCCGGGACCAACACTGGAGAATGGTCTATTGATTTAACAGGAAAAACAATTAAAGCATTTGGTTATTTGCTCATTGGTGGAAGCGCCGTTACGCCTGCTGCAGATTTATCCATTCCTGCAGGGAAAGATCTGAAGAACAGCGGCATTCGCGCAGGTGTTCGTTTATTCAATACGGGAACAAGTTCTTCAATTGACGGCATTGCTTGGGATGCAACAGCAAATGTTGGAATAGAACAAAGTGCAAATTTAACGGCAGGCGTAACTTCTTCCAATCCGAAATCTCTAGAACGTAAAGCGAGATCTTCCTCCACGCAAATATCAATGTCTGCCGAAGATGCGACACTTGGAAATGGATATGATACTAACGATAATACTGTTGATTTTGTTTTACGCGATGTTCCTCAACCGCAAAATTCTTCCAGTCCAACAGAAAGCCCATCAACCGGTCCCGATCTTATTCCACCAACAATTTTTTCTGTGAAGCCCCAATCGGCAACACAGATTGAAGTAGCTTTTAATGAACCGGTAGATTCAGTGACAGCTTCTACCTCTGTAAACTATTCGCTAGATAACGGAATTACAGTAAGCCAAGCCGTTCGCAATTCTGTGTCATTATCAAAAGTTACATTGACTGTTTCTGCACTGGTTAACGGAGTGTACACGCTTACCGTACAAAATGTGAAAGACACTGCCGGCAATGCAATAAGTACACCGCAAATATCCAAATTTACATATGGAACAGTTACCATTGCACAAGCGCGAGCATTAGGTGAAGGGGCGTCGATTCGTGTTAAAGGAATTATTACGGTAGCCAACGAATTTAAATCTCCATCGTACCTGCAGGATGGCACAGCAGGTCTGGCGGTATTCAATAATAATTTCAGCACAGGTTCTAAAATTGGTGATGAATGGGAAATTGCCGGCTCTCTGAAAAATTTTAACGGCTTATTAGAAGTTGATCCGGTGAAGGATTCTGTGAAAGTCAGTACGAATAATTCTTTGCCGGATGTGAAGCGATTGAATTCAACACAATTGAATGAATCGGTAGAATCGCAGTTAGTGCGTGTGAATAAAATTCAGTTCGTAGCATCCGGAAATTTTGCGGCAGGCGTGGACAGCAATTATGCCGCCAACGATGCCTTCGGCCCCCTGACGATTTATATAGATAAAGATTCCAATATTCCCGGAACACCAATTCCGACAGATTCAGTAAATCTTATAGGAGTTGTCAACGAGCGTAGCGGGGTGTATCGTTTGCTTCCGCGAATGCTTGCCGATGTCAACGTCATTGATCCTCCGTCTTCTCAGACATGGCTGGATATAAATATTGCCCGCTCAAAGTCAGATGGAGATACAGTGAAAGTGCGCGGAGTTGTAACGTATGCTCAGCCATCAAAGACTGCGGCGAAAACGATTTTCATTCAAGATTTCTCCGGGGGCATTTCTCTGTATGATGCGAAAACTGATACGCTCCTGCTTGGTGATTCAATTGAAGTGAAAGGCGTATTAAAGACATACAGCAATCTGCTTGAAATGCAGCCTGTAGATTCGCTTAAATTATTTGCCCGCGGACTTACACTTCCTGCAGCAAAAAATATTACCATCACCCAGGCTTCAGAAATATACGAATCACAACTTGTCAAACTATTCAAAGTGAGGTTTGTTGAAGCAGGAACTTTTTCCGGCGGCACAAGTGGTACAACCTATCATATTACCGATGGTGCAAACCAGTTAGATGTTCGAATTCCATTTAATTCGGCACTTGCCGGTACAACGATACCGGTTGGCTTGTTGGATATTGTTGGAGTGTTAGGACAATTCAACGCGGCATATCAACTTATTCCCCGCACGTCAGACGATTTGTTTGTAATGCCGGGGCCGCAAATAACTTCTTCTCCGGTTATTACAGCATTGGCCGATACAAGTTTCACTCTGACATGGACAACATTTTTTGACGGAACTTCGGTTGTCTATTTCGGTTCGACAAAAAGTCTGGGAGACTCCATAGTTGTTGATCCACCAACAATGAATCACTCCGTCACAATTGGCGGACTTAAGTCTGGCCGCATCTATTACTATCAAGCATTTTCGGCAAACGGTTCCGGAGTTAGCTCATCGTTCATCGCGCCTATGGTTACAACGTCATCAACAAGTTCAGGCGAAATGGATATCTATTTTAATTATTCCACAGACACGACATATCATATTCAACCTCGTGCAAACGGTAAAGTAAATCTGTTATCAAAATTGTTGGACCGAATTCATGCCGCTGCAAAAAGTATTGATATAGCATTGTATTCGTTCGATGATTTTTCAGGCACGGCTGGAGTTGTTTCGGATCGAGTTGCGGATTCACTTATCGCGGCGTATCATCGTGGAATTAAAGTGCGAATGGTGTTCGATAATAAAACTACATCAACTCCGCTTGGTAAACTTATTACGGCAGGAATTCCGGTTGTGAAACGATCTATACCCGGAATTGATAACGGCATTATGCATAATAAATTTTTTATTTTTGATGGCCGAGATACGACAAGTGCCGTAGATGATTGGGTGATCAGCGGGTCATGGAATGTGACAAATGAAGGAACCGTGAAAGACGCTCAAAATGCAGTGTTCGTTCAAGATCAATCACTGGCACGTATCTATACTGTAGAGTTTGAAGAAATGTTTGGCAGTTCTACTGACTCTCCAAACTTAGGGCAAGCGCATTTCGGTCCAACCAAACAGGATAACACGCCCCACTACACCATCGTCGGCGGAAAAAAAGTTGAAATCTATTTTAGTCCATCTGATCACACCACGTCTAATATTATTCGTACTCTTTCCACGGCGGACAAAAATATTTTCTTCGGACTTCTTGCCTATACACGAGACGATATTGCGCAAACAATGATTGCAAGAAAAAATGCCGGAGTAATTGTCCGCGGAATGATTGACCAGCAGCCAAGTGTGTTAGGAACATTGCAGGGTGCAGGCATTGATGCTTTTGAGCCGTCGCACAGCGTAGTGACAGGTCTGTTCCATCATAAGTATGCCGTGGTAGATCCGTTCAATGATGGGAGCGATCCGGTCGTCATAACCGGCAGTCATAACTGGTCGAGTGCGGCAGAAAATGATAATGATGAAAATACTCTCATCATCCACTCTGGCGACATTGCCCGTCAGTACGCGCAGGAGTTTGCAGATCGGTACAAAGAAAGCGGCGGTACCGGCATCATTACAACAGTGCACCAAAGTTCTTCCGTTGTTCCTGATGCTTTTGCGTTAGCACAAAATTATCCGAACCCTTTTAATCCTTCCACAACAATTCAATTCGATGTTGCCAAAAGCGGGTTGGTGAGTATTAACATTTATGATATTCTTGGAAGGGAAGTAGCATTACTTGTCCACCAAAATTTTTCAACAGGAGTATATACAGTTCAGTGGAATGCCGCAACACTTTCCAGCGGTGTCTATTTTTACCGCATGCAAGCCGGAAACTTTGCTGCGGTAAGGAAGTTGATGCTGCAAAAATAAATGTACCAGACTTGATGGCCATGGACTTTCTGGAATGCAGAGAGTCCATTTTTTTTTATTGAAGAATTCATCCGTTGCTTTTCACAATCACCATCGCTATTTTACTGCATCACTAAAGAATATCGATGCTCTCAAAAACTGAAATACGATATATCTTCAACTCTTCGAAAAATTTCAACGAACTCTTTGATGCCTTCGGTTCAGCTATTCAACAGGGTATTGATGATGTTGAATTGTACCGTATTCTTTTTTGGAATGATTCACTCGGTGCCGATGAACTTATTTTATTCGGCGAGAAATTGGCAAGAGAATTTCGCCATGTTGCGTACGACGTCTATATGTGGCTTGCCAGTATTTTTGAAGTGCTGTATGGGAAAAATGATAATTTTGAACTGGCGTTAACCTACTACCAAAAAGCTGCTGCCATTAAACCCAGTGAACCCGATCCGTATCTCGACGCGTGTGATTGTTACAATCCCGATCTCAACATACCTCCGGCGCAAATGCTGATCGAGTTTCTCAAAATCGGATTTGAATTTGTTCCAAACAAAAAATTTATATGCCTCCGCCTTGCAGTGCTCTATCAGGCAGTTGGTGAAAAAACTCTTTCGGAATATTACCGCGTGAAATCGGATGAGGCAGGGGGAGAGTTTCCTGCTTCATGAAAGAATTCAAGGGGTACCTGGCAATATCTGCTGCGGCTTTTTTGTGGGGAATTGCGGCAACGCTTGCCAAATTTTTTTTTAACAGGCATTACGAGCCGTTAATTCTCGTACAGATGCGCGTTACGATTGCCTTTGCTCTTCTCTTTCTCTATTTCCTTTTTACCGATCGCTCAAAACTCATTTTCAAACTAAAAGATATTCCGCATTTTCTACTGGTCGGTATTTTTGGCCTGGCCGGTTCAAATTATTTTTATTACGCGGCAATTAAGGAAACAAATGTTTCGACATCGATTCTCGTTCAATATTCAGCACCGATCATGGTGATGTTGTACGTGGCTCTCTTCCAGAAAGAAAAGATAACGAAAGCAAAATTTTTAGCCATGGTACTTTCAGTGACAGGAATATTTTTGGCTATTGGAGCGTACAATCCTGCCGTCATTAAAGGAACAGGATATGGAATAGGGTTGGCGCTGCTGGCGGCTGTCTCATTTTCAATTTTCACCATCGGCGGGAAAGCGCTAACCAAAAAATATTCAGTGTGGACAGGTTTAATTTATTTGTTTGGCGCCGCAACTGTTTTCTGGAGTTTTATCAATACGCCCATGACCATCGTAGAGGCACATTATTCTCTTGCAGATTGGGAGGTATTTATTTTTATTTCGCTGGTTTCAATTTTATTTCCATATTCATTTTTCTATTATGGACTTCACCATATTCAATCCAGCAAAGCAATCATCGTCAGTACGTTTGAGCCTGTCGTCGCTATTGTTTCGGAATGGCTGATTTTGGGAGGAACATTAAGCGGAATACAATTATGCGGCGCCCTTTTCGTTATCGGCGCAATCGTTATTCTTCAACAAACTTCTGATGATAAAAAACCAATCGTGGTGCAGGAATGAAATCGGAACGGCGGAAGAATAAAATATTTCAGGTGCTGGCTCAGCGCCAACCAGGGCTGACCATTGTGATGGAAAATATCCACGATCCACACAATGTGAGTGCCATGCTCCGTTCTGCCGATGCGGTAGGAATTCATGAAGTGCAGCTGATGTACACGACGCAAAAATTTCCGCGTATCGGAAGCAAAAGTTCGTCGAGCGCCAATAAATGGGTGGGGCGGCGCAGATTTCACTCTGTGAAAGAATGCTATGATCAACTCCATTCGGAAGGATTTACAATTCTTGCAACACGTCTAGATGACAAAGCAAAGTCGGTGTATGATTTTGATTTCACAAAAAAAACAGCTTTTGTTTTTGGGAATGAACATGCGGGGGTCACTGATGAAGCTGCCAACCTTGCTGATGCAACGGTTATGATTCCGATGATGGGAATGATTCAAAGTTTGAATGTTTCTGTTGCGTGCGCTGTTACAATTTACGAGGCGTTGCGGCAGCATCACAAAGCGGGATACTATGACTCACCGCAATTTGGAACAGAGATCTTAAAGAAACTTCAAACAGAGTGGTTGTCCAAATAAAGTTGCGTAAAGAGATGAGTTTGAACAAGCATCGCTAAGAAAATCAGCAACGTCCAGCCTACCACAATCCACATCCAGCCAAACAGAGCGGCGCTGCTAATGAGAAGTGTTGAAAAAATTACGGCACTTATATACTCTGGTAATCGTGAAACAACTGGTGAACTGATAGCAATCGGGTTAAAACACGAGCGAAACGATTCTGTCCGCGACAGATGAACGAGAAGAAGAGGATTCCACAGGAAATGTGCAATCAATAAAACCGCAAAGCTTGTTTTTGAAAGAAGCGGTATCTGCAGTACCAAAAGAAACAACACAATGCATCCGAGGTAGAAGAAAGAGACTATTCCTGCCTTTGTCCCGCTATTAAAAACCGAACGAAAATTTCTCCACATCGGCATGCCTGTTTCATGATTGGAAATTCTTTTCATCAATTCTACCTGAAAACCAAGGATCATGATGTAGCCGAAGAGAAAGGGAGCCAGGAGCAAATACAGTCCGCCGACGAGAACCTTGTTGAACCAGTCATCATCGGAAAAGATAAAGGCAAAAGCATCGGATAATTTTTTCATCGCAAAAATTTATTTTCAAAGGAAATGGAAACGTGAAAACGTAACGAAATATCGGTCATGAATCAAGCAGCATGCATTGCTAATCATACCCTTTTTTTCTATTTTCATAACGGACGATGAATCAGAAAAAAACTTCAATATTTACCCTTCGCAATCTCTTGGTGCTTCATTCGGATTATCTCAATGAACTCCAGAAAAAGACTCCTGAAACGCGCGGAACGTATGAGCGAACGTTACGAGAGTTTATGAGATGGCTCCATTTGGAAAAGAGTTTCCATTTTACATCGGAAGACATTGAGCGGTACAAACGACATCTGTTTAGACAGAAAAAACTAACGCACACGTCCGTTGTTATGTATTTAACATCAGTCAGAAAATTTTGCGAGTATTTGATGCGGCGGGGTGTATTGAAAGAAAATCCGGCGCGTGCTGTTCCAGGTGGAACACCGCCAGTACAGCATACACGCAAGAGCATTTCGATAGGTGATGTATTTAATTTTTTGCAGACCATTGATAGGACAAATGAAATTGGCTTTCGCGATTTTGCGATGGCAAAACTTATGATCAATTGCGGATTATCTGAAATTGAACTTGTGAGGGCTAACGTTGAAGATGTCATTCTTCAAAAAAAAGGTTTGCGATTGCGAGTCCAGGGAAAGGGAAAAAAATCTAAAGACACCGTCTTACTTGTTGTCGATGAAGCTTGTGAAGCAATGAAATCCTACCTGTCGTATCGGACAAAGTCAAAACCATCCGACCCGCTTTTTATGAGTGCCGGAAACCGAACGCGTGGCGACCGAATGACATCACGCGGAATTCGTGAACGCATTAATTTTTACCTGACAAAGGCTGGGATAAAAAATGGGGAAGCCAGAAAGATTACGGCGCTTTCTCTTCGACAAACCGCCATTCAAATGATGGCGCATCAAGGAGCAAGTTTTGCAGATATTCAGGAGCGCTTCCGCATTACAAAACCAACGACTCTGAAATTGTATCTGAACGAAAGCACCTAGAACGATTTTTACAGCTGTATAATTTTTCCAGATAATTTATTAGAACAATGTAAAACATGAGTTATAACTTTACCGAAATTGAAAAGAAATGGCAGCAGTATTGGGAAAAGAATAACACGTTTAAGGCGTCAGAAGATTTTTCCAAGAAAAAAATGTATGTGCTGGATATGTTCCCGTACCCAAGCGGTGCAGGGTTACATGTAGGACATCCGGAAGGATACACCGCCACTGATATTTTTTGCCGCTTCCAACGTTTGAACGGTGTGAACGTTCTTCATCCGATGGGATGGGATGCATTTGGTTTACCGGCAGAGCGATACGCGATGCAGACAAATATTCATCCTTCAATTACGACGGAGCAAAATATTAATACATTCCGCCGTCAAATTAAAATGCTCGGATTGAGCTATGAATGGGATCGGGAAGTCAATACCACTGACCCGCTCTATTATAAGTGGACACAATGGATTTTTTTAAAAATTTATAACTCGTGGTACGATCAACGTGCCGACAAAGCGCGTCCCATTGAAACGTTGGTTGAAGAATTAAATCAATTCGGTACGGCGAAGTTAAGAAGTGACGAAAAGTTTTCTCCTGAAGAGTGGAAGAAAAAAACAACAAAAGAGCAGCAGGATTTTCTTGCGAAGTTTCGTCTTGTGTACGTTGCTGAAATTCCCGTGAATTGGTGTGAAGCTCTCGGAACAGTGTTAGCGAATGAAGAAGTTGATGAATGGGTAGAGAAAGGATATTCCGTCGAACGCAAGCCGATGAAACAGTGGATGATGCGCATTACTGCCTACTGTGAGCGTTTGCTTGATGATGCCACCAAACTTGATTGGCCGTCTTCAACAGTAGAAATGCAGAAAAATTGGATTGGTCGTTCCGAAGGTGCCGATGTTGAATTTGAAATTAAAGGACTAAACGAAAAAATCAAAATTTTTACAACACGGCCCGATACAATTTTCGGCGCGACCTACATGGTATTAGCGCCCGAACACCCGTTGGTTGATGTGATCACCACTTCTGATAAGAAAAAAAAAGTTGAAGAGTATCGCAAGCAGGCATCTTTAAAATCTGAACTTGAACGTGGAATAGAGAAAGATAAAACCGGAGTGTTCACCGGAGGTTATGCTGTTAATCCGGCAACAGGAAAACAGATTCCCGTATGGCTTGCAGATTATGTGTTGATGGGATACGGCTTCGGTGCGATTATGGCGGTGCCTGCTCACGACGAGCGTGACTGGGAGTTTGCCAAAAAATTCGCATTGCCGATTATTGAAGTAGTGAAATCTCCCTATGATGTAAACGAGCAAGTATTTATCGCCCAGGAATCTCCATGCGTGAATTCATCCAATAATGAAATTTCGATTGATGGATTACACTACGAAGAGGCGGTAACGAAAATTGTTTTGTGGTTGGAAAAAAAAGGAATCGGGAAGAGAAAAATAAATTTTAAATTGCGCGATTGGCTTTTCTCCCGTCAACGATACTGGGGTGAACCAATACCGATTATTTATTGGGAAGATGGAACAATCTCTGGCGTGGATGAAAAAGAATTACCACTGCAACTTCCCAGTTTGGAAAAATTTCAACCAAGCGGTACGACCGAATCTCCTCTTGCGCTTGCAGCTGATTGGGTGAATGTTGTCGATCCGAAAACCGGAAAGAAAGGGCGGCGCGAAACCAATACGATGCCGCAATGGGGTGGAAGCTGTTGGTACTATCTCCGGTACATTGATCCGAAAAACGATACAATTTTCTGCGACTTTGAAAAACAAAAATATTGGATGCCGGTTGATTTATATATCGGCGGTTCGGAACATGCAGTGTTGCACTTAATGTATGCTCGTTTCTGGCATAAAGTGTTGTTCGATCTCGGATATGTGACGACGCCGGAGCCGTTTAAGAAATTACGACATCAAGGAATCATCCTCGGTGAAAATTCCAAAAAAATGTCGAAGTCTCTTGGCAACGTCGTCAATCCTGATGATGTGGTGAGTGAATACGGTGCGGATGCATTGCGGCTGTTTGAGATGTTTATGGGGCCGTTGGAAGAAATGAAGCCGTGGAGTACAAAAGGCGTTGAAGGAGTCTATCGGTTTTTAAATCGCGTTTGGCGATTAATGGTAGATGACAATGGAAATTTGAATTCAACAATCTCAGACATAACTCCGTCTCAAGATTTTGTCCGCATTTTCCATCAGACAATAAAAAAAGTTTCGGATGATATTCCTGCGTTGCGGTTTAATACCGCCATTTCACAAATGATGATCTTTATAAATGAAGCGATGAAACAGGAAAAGTTACCCAAAGACATCATGCAGAAATTTATGGTTATGCTTTCAGCATTTGCACCGCACGTTGCAGAAGAGCTTTGGCAAAAGCTCGGCAACGTAAAATCAATTCATGAAATTGCGCAGTGGCCAGTATTTGATCCCGCAATGCTGGTGAACGATACTGTTGAAATCGTTGCGCAGGTGAATGGAAAGATTCGGGCGAAGTTCCAAGCCCCCGTTGATCTGTCGGAATCAGATTTGAAAAAACTCGCCGTTGCAGAATCAAACATGCAGATTCATTTGACGGGGAAGCAAATTGTGAAAGAAATTATCGTAAAGAATAAGCTTGTGAATATTGTGGTGAGATAATAATTTTTATCACAAAGGCTTTAAGGCACAAAGGGGATATGGATAAAATATTTCCCGAAATAGATTCAATAATAGAAACTATCGCTACAAAAATCATTGATTCAGCTTTTCAAGTCCACTCAAATCTTGGACCAGGACTGCTTGAATCAGTTTATGAGAAATGTTTTTCTTTGGAACTGAAAGCTCACCACCTGAAGTTTTCTAACCAAATCGAATTACCAATATCGTAAAAAATCAAGCAGTGGATGCACATTTAAGGATTGATTTTCTTGTAGAAGAACGGATTATTTTAGAGTTAAAATCAGTTGAAACCGTGTTGCCTGTGTTTGAAGCGCAACTGTTAACATATCTTAAATTAGTCAACATACGATTAGGTTTTTTAATCAACTTTAATGTGCCGCTGATTAAACACGGTATCAAAAGAATAATCCGTTAAATATTTCTTAGTGCCTTTGTGGTGATCATGATATCAGTAACCATCATAACAAAAAATGAAGAACAAAACATCGAACGATGTTTGAGAAGCGTGCAATGGGCCGACGAAATTATTGTTGTGGATGCGATGAGTGATGATGGCACAGCAGATGCAGCCCGGAAGTTTACTACAAAAGTGATTCAGCGTGAGTGGAAAGGTTTTGCCGATCAAAAAGAGTTTGCGTTACAACAAGCCTCTAGCGAATGGGTGCTTTCATTAGATGCGGATGAAGAGGTGACCGAAGAATTGCAATCAGAAATTCTTCACACTATTAAAACTGGAACTGAGATCAATGGTTTTGAAATTCCGCGGAAAAGTTTTTTCCTCGGCAAATGGATTCAATATGGAGGATGGTATCCTGGGTATCAATTGCGGCTTCTGAAGAAATCAAAAACGACAATGAATCACCGTCCGGTTCACGAAGGTTTTCTTGTTGAAGGAGAAAAAGGACAATTAAAGTATCCTCTGAACCATTATACATATCATTCAATTTATCAATACCTCGACAAGATGAACGATTATTCATCGCTTGATGTAGTGAACAAAATATCCGACGGGAAAACCATTCGCTGGTATCATTTTATTCTGAATCCACTTTCACAATTTCTGCGAATGTTCTTTTCTCTTCGTGGATATAAGGATGGTCTCCGCGGATTTTTATTGGCATATTACTCGTCCCTGAATACGCTGGCTGTGTATGCAAAAAGTTGGGAATATCAAAAAGCACTAAAACAAAGAGAGATTCTTCCGCCCGTCACGAGCGAAGCAGTAGCGCACCTAAACCAACTTTCACGATAACTCATGAAAATATTTCTCCGTATCCTTTCGTATGTAAAACCGTACTGGCGAACACTGGCTCTTTCAGTGATGTGCACCATTTTGTTTTCTCTGTTTAGTGGCGCTTCCGTATATTTAACGATTCCTTTATTGGAAACTTTGTTTGACCAAAATCCGATTGAGACCCACTTCATTCAAACTCCGCCCAAAAACCAACTTATTCCTAATGAAGTGATTGGGATAAAGCAGGTGGTCGAAAACACGATCAGAAATTTTTTATTTGAGGGAACGAAATCGCAGGCGCTATTCAAGATTTGTGTATTAATTTTTATCGTTTTCTTCTTCAAAAATATTTTTGATTACTGCCAATCATATTTAATGGCGTCGGTAGAGCAAAGTTTGATGCGCGATTTGCGTAATGAACTTTATCGGCATTTGCATAATTTGTCGCTGTCATACTTTACCGGCGAGCGGACAGGAAACCTTATTTCCCGCGTCACCAACGATGTGAATGTTGTCAACGGCGGTGTCTCGGCAAGTTTTGTGACTATGGTGAAAGAGCCGCTTCTGATTGTCGTGTTTCTCACGCTTGCATTCACGTTAAGTTGGAAGTTAACCCTGCTTGCCTTTGTTGTCTTTCCGTTTTCCCTTCTGATTATTTCAGGCATTGGCCTGCGTCTTCACAAGCAAAGCGGTTTGATGCAGGAAAAGATGGCGGATATTACATCGGTGCTTCAAGAGACCATTTCAAACGTGAAAGTGGTGAAAGCATTTGCCATGGAAAATTTTGAAAACAAAAAATTTCAAAAAGAAACCCAAAGTTACTTTAAAACCATTCTGCGGATGACCCGCATCCGAAATCTTTCGTCGCCAACGACAGAATTGTTATCTATTCTTGCCGGGGCAGTTATTATTTGGTACGGAGGTCAGCAGGTATTAATTTCGGGAGAGATGAAAGCGGCTGAGTTTTTAGGGTTTCTGTTTGCCATTTTCCAAATTATGCCGCCGGTAAAAGAACTTGCCAGCGTAAACAATCGACTTCAAGAATTTTCCGCTGCAGGCAAGCGTATTTTTGAAATTATGGATACCACTCCCGCAATTCAAAATATTCCAAACGCAAAACCGCTTTCTGAAATTCGTTCATCGATTGAATATAAAAATATCACGTTCGGATATGCTGCAGAAGACGGCCAACAACGTTTAGTCTTATCAAATATCAATGTGAAAGTGAAAAAAGGGGAGTTAATTGCCCTCGTTGGTCCGAGCGGCAGCGGCAAGACAACATTTGTCGATCTGCTGCCCCGTTTTTATGATCCGATTCACGGTGCCATTTTAATTGATGGAATTGATATAAAAACAATGGATGTGAAATCTCTTCGTGAAAATATCGGAATCGTGACGCAAGAAACAATTCTCTTTAACGATTCCGTTCGTAATAACATTGCTTATGGATTAGAAACATGTTCTGAAGATAAAATCCGCGAGGCGGCAAAAGCTGCAAACGCACTTTCATTTATTG
>JAQUOA010000261.1 GCA_028749215.1 Bacteroidota bacterium | reverse complement strand
GGTGACCCGGGAATTGGAAAATCGACATTGATGATGCAGGTTGCTTTGCAGTTGAAAGACAAAGCCGTTCTCTATATTTCCGGTGAAGAGTCGCCGAAACAGATTAAAATTCGTGCGGAACGTCTTGGCAAACCCGCAGACAATATTCAAATCTTTGCTGAAACTAGTCTCGATCTCATTTCCGATGTCATTGAACAGGCAAATCCTGATCTGGTCGTCATCGATTCAATACAAACGCTCTACCATCCGAACCTTGAAAGCGCGCCGGGAAGTGTCGGGCAAGTGCGCGAATCGACAGCGGTTCTGACGCGCCTTGCGAAAACAAAACATGTTCCTATCATTTTAATCGGGCACGTGACAAAGGAAGGTGTGATTGCAGGGCCGCGAGTCATTGAGCACATGGTTGATACGGTGCTGCAATTTGAGGGAGAGCGGCATTATGCGTACCGTATTTTGCGCGGGATAAAAAATCGTTTCGGCTCCACAAACGAGATCGGCATTTTTGAAATGAACGATACCGGTTTGCGCGAAGTGCTGAATCCCTCTGAGGTTTTTCTTTCTGAACGAACATATGGCGCCTCCGGTGCAACGATCGTTGCCAGTATCGAAGGGACCCGTCCTATTTTGATTGAAGTGCAGGCGCTGGTTTCCACCAGTAATTACGGTATGCCGCAACGTACGTCAACCGGTTTTGATGCACGCCGTCTTTCGATGCTGCTTGCCGTTTTAGATAAGCGCGTTGGAGTGAATATCGGTTCACATGATGTGTTTGTCAATATTGCCGGAGGGATTCGAATCGATGAGCCCGCGGCGGATTTAGGCATTGCAACATCTATCGTTTCATCGCTTCGGGACGTGCCTGTCGATTCGCACACGGTAGCAATCGGCGAAGTCGGACTTGGGGGCGAAATACGAACGATTGCCTACTGCGATAAGAGGATTCAAGAATCCGCAAAGTTAGGATTTCAACGCATTGTGATTCCAAAGGGGAATGCAAAAAAGGCAAAAGGAAATAACGGAATTGAAATTGTCGGCGTTGAATCAATTACCGAAGCCATCAAACATTTATTGGAATAATTTTTCATGGGAAGCTTTTCATTGTTCGACATTCTTGGATTTGGCGGATTGGTGTTTCTGGCAATTTGCTGGATCCCGCAAACTATTGCAACGATAAAAACTGGTTATGTAAGCGTCAAACTTTCCTTCTTAACATTGTATCTTTTCGGTTCGCTGTTGCTTTTCTTTCAAGCAATAGGATTGAATAATATTCCACTTATGCTCCTCAACGGTTACACCGCACTATCAAGTTCGATCAATTTATTTTACGGGCTGTTTCCAAGAGTTAAAGCTGAAACCAATCGATAAAAAATGAATACAGAATTTATGCGGGAAGCGATCCGGCTTTCCATTCAAAATATTAATGACGGAAACGGCGGCCCGTTTGCCGCAGTGATTGTGAAGGATGGGAAAATTATTGCCCGAGGAACTAATCGAGTAACATCCACCAACGACCCTACAGCACATGCCGAAGTGGTCGCCATTCGCGAAGCGTGCAAAGTCCTGGGAACATTTCAATTGCAAGGATGTGAAATTTATACTTCCTGCGAACCTTGCCCGATGTGTCTAGGTGCGATTTACTGGGCGCGGCCCGATAAAATTTATTTTGCAAACACTCGTGAAGACGCCGCTCTTGTCGGGTTTGATGATCTTTTCATATACGAGGAGCTGTCAAAAAAAATCGATCATAGAAAAATCCCCACCAAGCAAATGATGCGCAATGAAGCGCTTGCGGCATTTCGTGAATGGGAAAAAAAACAGGATAAAATTTCGTACTAGCCACAATGAAAAAACTACTTATCGCCACACATAACAATCACAAAGTTGAAGAGATCAAACATCTTTTATCAGATTTGTTGTTTGAAGTATTGAGTCTTTCAGACATTCGGAATCCTCCCAAAACAATTGAAGACCGACCGACATTGGAAGGAAATGCGCTGAAGAAAGCACGCGAGGCATTTCACACAACGGGAATGCTGACGCTTGCGGATGATACCGGATTGGAGTGTTATTATCTTGAATTACAGCCGGGAGTTTTTTCTGCCCGGTATGCAGGAGAGAATGCAACGTATGCCGACAACAATAAAAAGTTATTATCGGCATTAAAAGGTGTTCCGGCGCGCCGGCGTCATGCGCGCTTTAGGACTGTCGTTGCAGTTGCCGGACCAAAGATCGAAAAGATATTTGAAGGAAAAGTTGAAGGGAAAATTCTCGAATATCCCCAAGGAACATTGGGATTTGGCTATGATCCTTTATTTGTTCCTGCGGGGCATTCACGATCGTTTGCTGAGATGGCGTTAGTGGGAAAAAATCAATTGAGTCATCGCTCAGAAGCGTTGAAGAAAACTATCACGTTTTTAAAGACACTCTAAATTGCTTCATTGATTGTGGCGTAGAATCCGTTTGAATTTTGTCCGATACCGTAATCAAGACGGATGATGATAAACTCTTCAGGAATGAAGGCAAGACGAAGTCCCGCACCGTACGAAATTTTCAAATCACGGATGTTGAACTTATCAATCGTGCTCGCAACATCTCCCACACCTCCAAACACAACAAACCCGAACCGCCACCAAAACGGCGACCGATATTCCGACTGCGCAACGAGCAGATTTTTGTCACGATATCGCCCTTCAAAATATCCGCGAAGAATATTTTTTCCTCCAAGCTGAGGCAGAAATCTGAACGGCACTGCCCCAGAACTGGAATGAAACACCACTTGTGCGGCAAGAACATGTGATGAAGAGAAATTGAAATATTCACGCAAGTCAATTTTCAGTCTGGAAAAATCAGATGTGCTTCCCAAAAACTTTGGTGATGTAATAAAATTTGCTTGATAAAACCTTCCGGTGTGAGGCGCAAATATATTATCCCGCTCGTCGTAATTGACAACCGTTCCAATACCGCTGACCGTGGTGGAGGTGCTGCCCTGTATTGTTTGTTGTTCTAATAATTTCCCCGGTTCACGGTCAACGAAAGACCAATGTTCATAATGGATCTGTGGTCCGATGAACAGATGCGGCGATGTACGAAACAGCAAGGTGGGGTTAATTCGGACGGCTTCAATGGTAAAATTTTCTTTTGCGCTGTCTGGAGTGGAATTTCCTATGCCGTAAAATTGATTTGGAAATTTTTGATAGAAAAAACTTCCCGTATGCCAATATTTCCCGTTAGTGAAGAACGCATCGCTTGATACTTCAAATGTAATTTGTTTGTTCTGAGTGTAAATGATATCCGTCGTCACTGCCGTGGGCCGGGATGTGTTCGACTGTTCAAGTGATTGGTGAAAATAGAGTGATGCTGCCCCGACTGCGATTCGTGTTTCCGGTGTGTAATACATGACGGGAAAAAACACTGCCCCGTTCTTCTCTTGAGAAGAATCAGAAGTAGTTACTGTTTGTGCTGACACGTAGGCCGATGAGAATTGAAATACAACGAGAAAGGTTAGAAACCGCATTCACCTACTCCGTGATGACTGTGGTTTTGTTGATTTTCTTCTTCAGTAGTAATAGTATCACCTGTTATCATAGTGTTACAATTCAAAAAAAATTATAGTGCTTTGCAAATGATATACAAAATATGAATTATCAATAAAAAAGGCGATGAAAATCTCACCGCCTTTTTCCACTC
>JAQUOA010000058.1 GCA_028749215.1 Bacteroidota bacterium | reverse complement strand
CTGATATTTTTCAAATTCAAGATTGTCGCGCAAGCCGCGCTGCATTTCAGGATCGTCTTCTACCACAAGTATGCGTGCCATATTTTTCTCTCAGGTCTAAACTAATTTTCAATTCTTTATGCTGTTGTCTTTGGAAGTGTAATGATAAACGTGCTTCCTTTACCGATGCTGCTCTGCACGGTAATGTGTCCTTTGTGTGCATCAACAATGTGGCGCACGAGTGACAGACCAAGCCCGCTTCCTTTTGCGGTGTGAACTAATCCGTGCGACACACGGTAGAATTTTTCAAAAATTTTGTGATGATGCTCCTGCGAAATCCCAATGCCGTGGTCTTCAATTTCAATTCGGATTGATGCGGTGTCATGTGCGGTTGCCACTCGAAGATATTTTTTTTCACCGCTGTATTTAATTGCATTGTCAATCACATTGTGCAGTGCTTCCGCAATGGCCTCTTCGTCCATTGAAATCTGAGGCAAGGTATCATCAGTTACGATCTTCACTTCAAACTTTTGCGCTTTGAGTTGATACGCATAGACATTCATCACCGAAGTGACGATAGCATTAATATCGGCAAGGTGAAATTGATATTTTCGTGTATTCGATTCCATTCTCGAAAAATTGAGAAGGTTGTTGACCAACCGCGTCAGCCGTTCTGTTTCCTGCAAAATAGTACCGTAATATTCCTGTTTTTTCTTTTCTGTCGGGACTCGTTTCATTTCGAGTGTTTCGGCAAACATTCGAATCAATGCCAGCGGTGTACGCAGTTCATGAGAAACATTCGACACAAAATCTGATTTGAGTGCAACCAGTTCCATTTCCCGCTTAATTGTTCTATAGATAAACCACGCACCGGCAATAAGAACAACATCAAGCAAAATAATCAAAGCTAGATTACGGCTATAACGTTTCTGTGCAATTTCCTGAATGGTGATTCCCTGCAGGCGAATTCCCAGCGCATAATCAGGGAAAATCCAGAGTTTGCGCAATTGCGAAAGATTATTTGCTTGCACGGAGTGCGTTGAATAGACAATATCCTTGTTTGATTGACGTACAACCGCCAGGATAAATTCACTTTGCGCAACATCAGAGAGTTTTTTTCCGATAACGCTTTGAATGAATGATGAATTATGAATGACCATACCGATAATTTCATTTTTGCCGATTGTCGGCACAAAGATGATGATCGCCGAAGTATCCGTGAGAAGAACCGGTTCAAGTTTTCTGTACCCAATGGTGCGGTACTGAAACAGGCGGCCGATTTTTTCTTGCTCGCGTTTTAAAATCGAACGATACCCAATTATTTCTTTTTGGTGCGGATACGTTCTGATATTTTTGTACAGACTATCGGAAACGATAATTGATTGAACGGACGGGTTAGAGCGTAGGAATTGGTCGAAATTTTTTGACGGCAATTCCGTTTCTATTTGCGAAGCCCAGCTTGACGTGACATCTAAAACGTACTGATTGACCGAGTAAAGGATGGCATCGAGCTGGCGTGTGTACATCTGCGTAAGCATTTCTTCGGTCTCGTCGAGAGACGAGATTTCGTACACCGAATAGAATATAGCCGGAAGAAGAACAATGCAGAGCAGGATGATAAAAATTTTTTTACTGTTGTTCATCGCGGAGAATAAATTTTGCGCACCATTCGAAGGAGTGATTCTTCGGTAGTATAGTCAGTGATTCGGTCGAGTGCAACCCATGCCAGATCTTTTGATTCATTGCTGATAGTAAGAGGGTAAGCATCATCTGCTTCAAGCAAAAAGCGTATGTCGTAGTGAAAATGTTCCGGCTCATTCTTGTGTGCGGGAATCGGGTGGACATCGACATCAAAAATCTCTTCTGAAACAGCATGAATATTGGCGATACCTGATTCTTCTTCTGCTTCGCGGAGCGCAACGTTCAACGAATCAGAATCGCCGTCTGAATGGCCTCCTAATTGCAGCCATTTATCTAACTTATGATGATGCGTCAGCAATGTGCGAGTCCGCAGGGGATTGAGAATGAGTGCTGACGCAGTTATATGCCCAGCGAGCAAGGTGCGTTCAAAACAATCAGTATGAGTTTTAACAAAGTCAGTGATGCGTTTTTGCATCTCTGTTTCGTGAGCATCAACCGCATGGTAGTTCTGAAGTTTTGAAAGGAGTAATTGTCTATGCATAATCGGGTCCGATACAACATTACGCAGAGTATAAGAAAAAGTTAGCACAATTCAATTTCGTTTAAAAATTTTCTTTGCTCCCAAGTGAATTTCATGATCTACTGCCTTTATTGAGCCTTTGAGTAAGAAGAGAGATAACGAGGTTTTGCTGAAAGCTTTGGCGGTTGCATAGAAAAACCGCGGTGTGAGTTTTGGCTGTTCAACGATTGCATAGACCGGTTCCCATGTGTCCGGAAAAAATTTTGCTTTGAATGAATCGAGTCCGTCAAAATTGTAAAACCGTTTTCCATGTTTCCGCACAATTGTTAACACGGAGTGTATCCACCACGGCAATTTTTTCTGTGCAATGTTCGATTTAACGGAAAGAGGCGACAATCCCAATGTAACAATCTGTGCTTGTTCTTGTTGAAGAAAGTTCATCGCGTGAAAGAGGAGCAGTTCGGCTGTTCCATTAACGGCATTGTGTCCGCGAATGATTTGTTCGACAAGCCAGCCCTGACGCAATGGAATAGGAGAGATAATCACAAAGCCGACTGGAATACCGTTTCGCAGTGCTGTAAAAATTTTTCGATCATACAATCGTTGCAATGTTTGTGGTTCCACAAGAAAATGCATCGAAGGGAGATTGCGTGATTCGATCCACTCATCTAAAATCCGTAAGAGACGCGCATCGGTTGATGCACGTTCAATATTCCATTCTTCAACAATGATGTTTTTATTTTGTGCTCGCAGCAGTTGAGCACGAAGTGAAGATTTTTCGGTAACATGAGCAAGCCAGGATTGCGGCGACCACACCGGCTGAGCGCCAAGAAGAATTTCTGCTGATGCGGTATGTGTCAACGAAAGACGCAGACGGTCTTGTGCCCCGAAATAACAGACGACAGCATGTTCTGCTCGTGCTGTTTCGCTGAATTCTTTTGTTACAAATGCCAGATCATTATCACTGCAGATCGGCGCACCGGCAACAACAAAATATCCTGCACTCCTCACAAATCCAATGACGGCATCATAACGCTGCGAAAACCACAGCTCAATCCCGGGATTCAAAATCTGATACGACATTGAATTCCAGCCGAATCTGTGGATGAGCACTCGGGCTTTTTCCAGTTGATCATCGGATGGTGAAAGTGTTGTCTCCATTTGGCAAATGCCCACAAAAAAAATTATGCGTACTTTTCTGTACAGTATAACAAACGGAACGCTTATGTCAAAGATAGTTTACCCCGTTACCACCGCCATTCGTTTTTTGCGTGAGAAGAAGATTGAATTTATTCCGCATGTATATGATTATGAAGAACACGGCGGTACACATCGTGCATCCAACGAATTACGTGTTGATGAACATGCCGTGATTAAAACATTGGTGATGGAAACCGATCCGCGAAATCAATTTCTTATCCTGATGCACGGCGATTGTGAAGTATCAGCCAAACAATTTGCCCGCTTGTTGAATGTAAAACAGGTTGTTCCTTCAAATGAAGCAACGGCGAATCGAGTGACGGGATATCAAGTCGGCGGCATCAGTCCGTTTGGAACGCGGACACCGCTTCTTGTCTATGCAGAAAAAACAATTTTTGATCTTACAAAAATTCTTATCAACGGAGGGAAGAGAGGATTTCTTGTAGAAATAAATCCGCACGATATGCAAACAGCGCTACTGGTTCACCTTGTGGAAGTTGGAATTTCTTCCGAGAAATAAATTACTCGGTGTAAATCGAAAATAAATTGTACACGCTGAATGTTACGCTGACGGTGTGCAATTGTCCGTTCATCGACCAATATTGGGAGAAATAGGGTTGTTTCTGGTTCTTTGTTCCGTACTCTAAAAAATTTTGATTGAAGGAATACGCTAAACTCAACGTCAGAAACGAAGTTGTCGGTACCTTTATCAATGTGCTGATGCCAAACGCAAATGGATGATCGACTTTGCCCAAATCGGTCGTGGCAACAGTTTGCTGATCGCTTGCTTGTGTAGGCGGATACCAAACCGAGGTTACACGCTGATAATCCGATTTTCCCCACAACCACGAAGGGGTGACATGCAGAGAAGCATTTTGGCCATCAGGATTTTGGGCGTGCAGGAATGAGCATATCATAAACAGTGCAGGCAAATATATTTTTTTCATACGATGAATTTCCTTTTATCCATACCATAAAATTCTTGAGCTGTTGCAGGAATTATTCCACAACATTCATTGGTCTTCCATCCAAAAATGCTTTTACATTTTCAACAACAGTCTTCATCAATCGTTCACGCGCGGCTTTCGTTGCCCATGCAATGTGCGGTGTGATGAGACAATTTTTTGCGGTAAGAAGAGGATTAGCATTCGTCGGCGGTTCTTTAGAAAGCACATCAAGTCCGGCGCCGGCAAGGCGATTGGTATTCAGAGCATTAGCCAATGCCTGCTCGTCAATCACTCCGCCGCGGCTGGTATTGATAAGGAATGCGGATGGCTTCATCATTGAAAGTTTTTCGGCATTGACAAGATGTTTTGTTTCTTCCGTTAATGGACAATGGAGAGAAATGACATCACTGGTTTTAAACAATGTATCGATGTCAACAAATTTTATATGGCCATCTACAGATTTTTTTGATCGAGTAGAGACGACAACGTCCATTTCTAATGCGGACGCAATCTTCGCAACAGATTGTCCGATGCTGCCAAAGCCGACGATGCCCATCGTTTTTCCCGCCAGTTCTACCAAAGGAAAATTCCAGAACGCAAAATCTTTGCTTGCCATCCACTGACCATTTTGCACAGCGTGTGCATGATGACCGACGTGATGCGTCAATTCAAAGATCAATGCGAAAACAAGTTGTGCAACAGATTGAGTGCTGTACGCAGGAACATTGGTGACGACAATACCGCGTTCTTTTGCAGCGGTAACATCAACGACATTTACTCCGGTGGATAATAACCCGATGTATTTTACTTTGGGAAGCTGCGCAATAATTTCTTTTGTAAAATGGATTTTGTTGATGATAACTATCTCTGCATCTTTTGCACGCTGAAGAATTTCATCGTGCGCCGTGCGCTCATAAATTGTACACGTTCCCAAAGATTCAAGATTTTTCCAGCTGAGGTCGCCGGGGTTCGTGGTGTATCCGTCAAGAACGACAATGTTCATTTATCTACCCAAGAAATATAGGTCATTGCGAGGCGTTTTTTGCCGAAGCAATGACACTGTGTTAAGAAATATCTCTATCTCTCACGCCAATTAAATACAAAATTCCGTCAAGACCCAGAGTGGAGATTGCCTGCTTCGCCGTTTGGCGCACGATCGGTTTTGCGTTGAAGGCAATGCCGAGTCCGGCAAGATTGAGCATCGGCAAATCATTGGCTCCGTCGCCGACGGCGATAACCTGCTCAAGCGAAATTTTTTCCTGCGCGGCAATAGTTTTCAACAATTCCGCTTTCCGTTTGCCGTCAACAATATCTCTGTGCACTTTTCCGGTGACCTTCCCATTCACAATTTCCAGTTCGTTGGCAAACACAAAATCGATACCGAGTCTTTGTTGAAGAATTTTTCCAAAGTAACTGAATCCGCCTGAGATGATGGCGGTTTTATATCCTAATTTTTTTAAAGTAAAAATCAACCTCTCTGCACCATCGGTAAGAGGTAACGTTTCTCCAATAGATTTTACCCTTGCTTCATCAAGACCTTTCAACAACGAAAGCCGTTTAGTGAAACTTTGAATGAAATCCATTTCGCCGCGCATTGCCGATTCCGTAATCTTTACTACTTGCTCGCCAACACCTGCAGCTTTTGCAAGTTCATCAATCACTTCAATCTTAATGAGCGTTGAATCCATGTCAAACACAACCAAGCGGCGATTGCGGCGGTACATTGTATCAGACTGGAAAGCAATGTCAATGTCGTGTTCATGAGCAATGTTCAAAAAGGCGGCACGCAAGCCGAGTGCATCTTCAATCTCTCCGCTGATCGAAAATTCTACGCAAGCTCGCTGTTCACTATTCTTTCTGCTGAGTGATTCTCGTCCCGATAATCGTTCAATGACATCAATGTTCAATCGGTGATGTGCAATAATATCGGCGACGCGGGCAATGTGTGTTGCGGTAATCGCACGCCCAAGAAGTGTTAAGATGTACCGGGTTTTTGATTGTTCTTCTACCCAGCGATTATATTCATCAAGTGTGATGGGATTGAAACGGATGGTGAGGCCGAGATTTTGCGCTTTGACAAAAACTTCTTTTACCATTTCGTACGACGCGGCCTCAGAAGGAACATCCAGCAAAAATCCGAGCGAGAGCTGATTGTGAATTACCGCCTGTCCGATGTCGAGAATCCGTATGTTGTACCGCGAAAGAAGATTGGTAATTTTGCTTGTGAGTCCCGGCTTATCAATGCCGGTGATATTGACGAGTATAAGTTCGTTCATTGTTTCAGCTGTTAGGTATTAGCAATTAGGTGTTAGCAAAAAAGTCATCCTGAGCAATTGATGTGTTTTTTTCATCACGCGTCGAAGAATGAATGAAAATACGCAGAAGTGGTGAAAAAGAGAAATAAAAAGTTATAAGGATAAAATTTTTAAGGATGAGTTTCAACTATAAATTGGTGTAAGAGTTATCGATTGGAATGTGTTGCATGATCGATCATGATTTGAATATTTTCACCTGCATTGCGAATTATAATTTCCTTTTCCAGATTGTAACTTTTCCATACACGGAATATTTCATCAGCGAACGCTTGTCCAATAGACTCTGTATTTTTAAAATCGAGAATAATTTTTTGGAAATTTCCCAAACCGGTAAGAATGCGCCGCGCTTGTGAACGTGAAACAAAAGTTGTGCTCGCTTTATACAGATCTACGACAACCTCTGTAGTGCTAAATTCAAATTGGTCTCCAGCATAACGGCTAAAAACTTCTGATATACTCTTTGTTGACGCCAACGAAATCAAAAAATCAATACGTGTTCCCTTCAAGGTAGTAGTGTCGGTTAAGAATACATCGTTCATCGTATTATCAAAGAGCAGCGTTTTCTTAAAACTTTTAATAGAAAACCTATCAGCAAGTTTCGATGTAAAAAAAATTCCTTCACCGCTGTGCGTATCGGGCATTGTTGTTTGTTTTCCTTTTAGAATATCCTGAATCGCGGCTAATTCATTTTCCAATTTATTTCTTATCATAATATTGTGGAATATTCCGATCCCGCGATCGAGCACGGTAAATTTGATACCATCATCCAAACGTTTTACTTTTACGAGAATATCTTTTGATTGTGAATGCTCAATAGCGTTGTTTAGCATTTCAGTAAAAGCATATTCAACTATTTTTAGAATGTTTTCTGGGAGCGAAAGAAGAATACCTGTTTGCTGGTGGATTTGTCCAAGGACCCGATCTTCTTCGAGGTGGTAGTTAATAAAATTTCTATTGAAAACTGATTCCTTTAGTTTTGCGGAGTCTATTATTTGCTTTTCAAGAACAACATATCGCGCGCGGTTGCTATTTCCAATGCGTGCCAGTTTTCCTTCATGCAGTAGCTCTTGAAGGGTTCTATTTGCAAACTGCCGAGAAACACCGCATGCTTTTACAATGTCTGACGTCCGTATTTCTTTTTTGTTGCGCAGTGTCCGTTCAATATATGTTCTGACGTTCATGTTCTGTTGTCAACTTTCTGGCTCTTTTGTAAATCAGAAGTTGTAAACCGTTGTGAAATAGTTTACAACTTTTATGTAATACAAATATATTAAGTTGTCAACCAATTGTCAACCCGACCCTCGACAGAAATAAAAAAGGCGCAGATGACTGCGCCTTCATTGGTCATTTTCAATTATCCATTGTCAATTAGTTTTCCAGCCACTTCTTCCAGCTTTCGAAATTAAAATCGCGACCCATAAAATTCTTCACCAGCTGTTGTGCCGGCAATGAACCTCCCGGTGCAAGCACAGTATCCCGGTATTTTTTTGCGACGACGGGGTCGAGCAGGTTTGCGCTGTTGAATTTGCTGAAGAAATCTTTTGCAATGACAAGCGACCACATATAGGTATAATAGATTGCAGAATAGCCGTCCAAATGTCCGAACGATGTTTGCAAATGTGTTCCTTCAACATGTTTGTAAGGAGTGTACCGTTCGCGCAGTGTCTTAATCAATTGATCGGTGTTGATGTTTTTCGGATCGTTGTCATAGCACGAAAGCGAAAGCTTTGCGTAGAACATTTGCTGACGTACCTGCAATCCTTTTCCGAATTCATCGGCGCGGCGCATGTTCTGCACAAGCGCAGCCGGAATCGGCTCGTTGGTTTGGTAATGCTTCGCAAACGTCTGCAAAGTGGCCGCATCCCACGCCCACTCTTCAAGCAGCTGCGACGGGGCTTCAACAAAATCCCATTCGCACGAAATTCCTGCAACACCAATCCACGGCTGGCGTCCTGCAAAAAGATGGTGGAGCAAATGGCCGAACTCGTGGAAAAATGTTTCCACATCTCCATGCTCCATCAGGCCGGGATCATTCTTTTCACCGCCGGGAAAATTGCAGATGAGAGCCGCTTCAGGTATTTGTTTTCCTGCAACACCGTTGCGGATGCCAAACTGTGCAGCGTGGTTGTATTTATCTTTTCGCGGATGCATGTCAAAATAGAATCGGCCGACGAGCGTTCCGCTTTCATACATATCATAACACTCAACAGAAGAATGCCAAACGGGAGCAGTTTTATTCGAGCGAAATTCCACGCTGAATAATTTGCTGTACACATCCAGCACCCCTTGTTTCACTTTGTCGTATTGGAAATACGGCCGCACCGTCTGTGCATCAAACGAGTAATCGCTTTTACGAACCAACTCCGAATAGTATCCCGATTCCCACGGGTTCACTTCGGTAGCATTCGGAACATCTTTTTGTTTTCGTGCCAGTAATTGTTTGTAATCAATTTCAGATTTCTTTGTTGATGCGGCAGCGATTTTTTCTATGAAGTCCGAAGCATTTTTTTCTGAACCCACCATCTTATCGGCAGTAACGCATGCAGCCCAATTAGGGAAGTCGAGAAGTTTGGCCAACTCATCGCGCTTAGCAATCATTGTATTCAGGACTTCGATGTTTTTTGGATACGCACGATTGTTGTATTCCATGTACATTCGTTTGCGCAGCTGTTCATTTTTTGCATATGTGAAAACAGGAACAGCGTCAGGATAATTGATGGTGAGAGTGATAACACCGCTTGAATCCGGTTTGTGGCGGTCGATGTAATCCTGCGGCAAGCCTTCAAGTTCTTTCACATCAGTTACTTTTACCGTGCGAACATCTTCACGAATATTACGTGAAAAATCTTGCCCGATGAGAACAAGTTCATCGCGCAGTGCTTTAATCTTATTGCGTGTTGGTTCATCTTTATCGACACCGGACAGACGGAAGTCGCGGAGAGTTTTCTCAACATAAAATTTTGTTTTTGCATCGGCTGAAGAAATATCCATTGCCGTAAGAGCATCGTACACTGCTCGATTCAACGAAAGATCAGCGCCGAACGCGGCCGCTTTTTGGCTGAACTCTTCGGCAGTTTTGCGCATTGCTTCTGTCGGATGGACATTTTCAATGAGATTCGCTTGATTTGAAACAGCGTCAAGGTGGATGAGAATTTCATCGTACGGTTTCAACGTATTCTCTATACTACGTTTTCCTTTTACACCGACAAGTTGTTCCATCGCCGTTTTTGCTTTGGTAAGGTGTTCAGCTTGGCTTTTGGAAAAATCTTCCGTTGACGAAATTCCGGATAAGAACGGCGAATCATCCGCCTGATGTGCATCTGCACCGACTAATAACATTGAACCGAAAAGAAGAGCCATAAACATTTGTCACTCCGAGTTTAACATGGTGAAATAAAAACCCCTCTCAACCTTTCTGTCATTAAAAGGGTAAGTGGGGTTAAAAAGAATATGCAAAAAAAAATTGAGAGATGGGAGAGAAGGTGATAATTTTTTAACAACCGTATCTGTTAATACTTACTTTCCTTATCCAACAGCCACTGCATCGCTTCATCAATCGTTCGAAAGACTTGAATTCGTTTTGGAACAATATTTTCTCCCATGATTTGATATATGCGTGAGACTCCAAATGTCATATCCGTTTCACCCACGATGGCAAGCTTTTTCAGTTCAGCAGGTTTTTCAATGCCTGAAAACAGCGAAAGAAGCCTTTGCAGTCCGTCCGACGTTATGGCAATTTTTTTGACCAAACGTAAATCGGTGAGATCATCAGCGAACGGATCGATATCTGGAGATTGAAAAAGCTTTGTGAACGCCGATACCAAATCGTCGTCAGTGACGCCATCCTGAAATACCGCTGTTCGGATTCGTGTTTTAGGGTCGTATGAAAATGTGATGGGTGGATTCATCTTTTCATAATTTTTCAAGTAAGAAGCGCAAAATTTTCAATTTCCATTCCGCGTACGGCGGTGATTTTAAAAACCAGAATTCAATCCACATTCCTTTTTCCATGATACTCTTATAGTGCGAAAAAGTTTTGAATCCTTCATAGCCATGATAAGCACCGATGCCGCTTGCGCCAATTCCACCCAAAGGAAGATTGCTGTTTCCAAAATACATCACGGAATCATTCAATGAACCTCCGCCAAAAGAAAAATTATTGAATAATTTTTCCGTCGTTTCAGATTTCTTTCCATAGACATAAAAAGAAAGTGGTTTTTCGTAACGGGTTATTTTTTTTACAACATCGTCTAACGAATCAAATCGGATGGCCGGAAGAATCGGCCCGAAGATTTCTTCTTTCATGACATCATCATCGAATGTCATATTCCGTAAAATTGTCGGTGAGATAAAACGGTCTTCTTTTTTTGTCACGCCGCCGTAAAACACTTTGTCGGGGTTAATCAATCCTTTCAACCGTTCAAAATGCCGGTCATCAACAATGGCCATAAAGTTTTCAGTAATCTTTTCTGTACTGAAATATTTATCGAGCAGGCGTTTCATTTCACCAAGGAGTTTTTGTTCGATTGAAGAATGAACAAGCAGATAATCCGGCGCGACACATGATTGTCCCGCATTAAGAAATTTTCCCCACACAAGACGTTTTGCTGTTACAGAAATATTGCAGTCCGGTAGAACTATGGCAGGGTTTTTTCCGCCTAATTCCAGTGTCACTGGTGTTAACTGTCGTGCAGCGGCTTCGTAGACAATTTTTCCGATGCGTGCACCGCCGGTAAAAAATATTTTATCGAATTTTTGTTGAAGAATCTCAGTTGCTGTTTCTGCGCCTCCTTCAATCACATGAATATATTCCGAAGGGAAATTTTCATTGATCAGCTTTGCCAGAGTATGTGAAGTGTTTACGGCGAGTTCGCTTGGTTTAATGACAGCAGTGTTTCCTGCTGCCATTGCCGAAACCAAAGGAAGCAGCGTTAATTGATATGGATAATTCCATGCACCGGCAATGTACGTGACACCGTACGGTTCTGCCAAGCGATAGCTGCGTGCAGGAAAATTTACAAGGTTTGTCGCAACGCGTTGTTTTTTTGTCCAGGCAGGAAGTTTTTTAATTGCAGTGGAAATTTCCCCAAGAACAAGAGAAAGTTCCGTTGTGATCATATCGTATCGTGATTTTTTTAAATCGGCATAGATTGCAACAGCAAGATCATCTTCGTTATTTCGCAGAATTGTTTCAAGTTTTTTTAACTGCTGTATTCGGAAATCAACCGAGCGCGTTGCTTGAGAATCGAAAAAAGCTCTCTGCGAAGCGACTACTTCAGGAATGGCCATTTTATTTTCTTCCCGTAAATTCATCCATTGTGGAATACACCCCTAAAAGTTTTCCCACAAAAAAATCAAACAGCCGTGTTGGCAAAATTCCTTTGACCAATTGCAGTGTGTACACAAGCAGAGGCATACGCACATACAACGCATTTCGTTCAATACCTCGAATAATTTTGCGGGCTGCGGTTTCCGGTTTTGTGATTGGAATAAAGATTGATGATTTCACTCCGGCAAACATTCCTGTACTGATGTAATATGGTGTAACAGCGGTGACGTGAATATCCTTTCCAATTTTTTCCATTTCTATCCGCAGCGAATCCGACCATCCAAGCGCCGCCCACTTGCTGGCCGCATAGACAGACATTTTCGGGTTACCAACCATTCCTGCGGCGGAAGAAATAGTAACGATGTGTCCGCTATTGCGTTCAATCATCCCCGGTAAAAAATCCAGCGCTATATGCATCAGTGCCAAAGAATTAATTGCTATTGACCGGTCAATATCGTTGTGTGTATGTTCATGAAAATATTTTCCCACAACAATGCCCGCGTTGTTAATAAGAATGTCGATGTTGCCAACTTCTTTGCGTACTTGGTTTGCAGTTGATATTATTTGCTCCGTTTTTGAAACATCAACAACATATCCCCGCACCGAACATGATGGTGATTGTAATTCCCGTCCGGTCTCTTCCAGAAGCGATGAATTGACATCCCAAATGATAAGTGTGCGGATCCCTTTTTCTATGGCAAGTTTTCCCATCAACTTACCGATACCCGAAGCTCCGCCGGTAATAAGAAGAGTCTTATTTTTAAGTGTGCTCATAATGTTAGCAAGAATTGTTGACGGAAATATAGTTGATAAAATTTTGGAAAGCATAATAATGTTTAAAGCCGTTCATTGTTTAGAAGAGTCGGACAACTGAACAAAACATTGCTATTGCTCTCTTGGTTGTATATGTACGCTCCTTTTGGTATTTTCTTTCACCCTTGCTGAAGTTTTATTCGAGACTTTGGCGGGGATACGTGCGTTTTAAAAGTATGGTTGAATTTTCACAAAAAATATTTGAATCGGAACTATTCCAAAAGCTGAATGCGTGCAATGTTACGCCCGATCAGCCGATGCTTCTTCGCGGCATCTCCGGATCGCTGTGGGCATTTGCTGCCGTTGCACTTTTCCGCCAGGCAAACGGTCAAGTGCTGGTAGTTGTGGATGATAAAGACCGGGCAGAAAAACTTCGCGATGATTGCATTTCAATCATCGGCGATGCAAATGTCCGCTTATGTATTGTTGAACCACACCACGTATCGCAGTCAATGGATATGTCTTCACCGCTTTCGCAGATTGAAACACTGAAAGCGCTGCAAGCCAACACTCCTGCAATTTACATCACTCATGCGACGGCGTTGGCATTCGGGGTTCCGGATCAAAAAGAATTTTCGCATTCCATCATAGAACTTTCCGCGCAGACAGAACATCCGTTTGAACAGCTTCTTCAAAAACTTTCCGAATACGGTTTTGAACGAAAACAATTTGTGGAAACCTACGGCGATATTGCCGTGCGAGGCGGAATTCTGGATGTATTTCCTTTTATCGGCGAATATCCTATCCGCGTAGAATTTTGGGGAGATACCATCGAGTCGATTCGTGAATTCGATGTTTTATCCCAGCGCTCCATTCGTGAATTGCAATCAGTGAGCATCATTCCCGATGTCTTTAAAAAAACTATACCAGAAAATGAAACCGAAGAGCCGCAGAAAAAGAAAGTGTCTCTCTTATCGTACTTTGCTTCTTCCGCAACTTTGTTGTTGGAAGACAGTTCTCTTTTGAAAAAGGAATTTGATGAGTTCGACTCCGAGGGAGTGCAAACAGATTTTTTATTTGATGATGTAAAAAACGAATCTGAAAAATTCTCCCGATTCTCTCATTCATTGCTTCAACATGCCGATGTTC
>JAQUOA010000260.1 GCA_028749215.1 Bacteroidota bacterium | reverse complement strand
GCAACTTGAGTTCCATCTTCGGAGGTTATCTTTGATGTAACAGGATTGGTGCCGGTCCAAAATTCAACTGAATTTAAAATGATGACATCAATAAATCCTGCAACACCGTACACCGGAATGATGTTACACACGAGAAATACCAGTTCTACCACCCACTTGCCGCCCACGCTGCCGTTCCAGTGATACACTTTTTTTGTGAGATTAAATGAACCATAGCAGCCGACGGACATGATGGACATGGTTGCAATTAACAACACGATGACGAATTTTTTGAACCCTTTGTTCATATGTAACTCCTTTAGTAAGTTAGTAAGAGGATGGTGAATTAGTGAGAATGAGCTACTGCGAGTATAGTTGTTTTTCATCTGCAACGCAAGAGGTTCGCCAAATTTTTTTCAGATGGTATAAATATGACGAAAAATGTTTGTTTGCTCTATTTCAAAGAGTTGAAGCATCCAAAACAATTTCGTATTTTAGTATGAATCTTAAGGATAAAGGAGAATAGTTTATGATGCGAACAGCAAACCCGACACTCAACGATAAGACATTTCAAAATATTGGCACGGTAACCTACGGCGACGCCATGACGATTAACGGCACCGTGAATAAAACGGCGGTGATGTTATTACTGCTCATCGCGGGTGCGGCGTATACATGGAGCCTTTTTGCAGAAGGAAGCTCCAATGTTTTAATCTGGATGATGGCCGGTATTATTGGAGGATTCATTCTCTCTCTTGTCACCGTTTTCAAAAAAGAATGGTCGCCAATTACTGCGCCGATCTATGCGCTCTTGGAAGGTTTTGCGTTGGGAGGACTTTCAGCAATACTGGAAGCTCAATACAGCGGAATCGTCATTCAAGCCGTTGCTTTAACGTTTGGCACGGCAGGATGTTTATTGGTAGCGTATAAATCGCGTATGATTCAGGCAACAGAGAATTTCAAACTCGGTGTGTTTGCGGCGACCGGCGGCATTATGTTGATTTATGTACTCACGGCAATTCTTGGCATGTTTGGAATTCAAATTCCATACATCCACGAAAGCGGATGGATCGGCATCGGTTTTAGTCTTGTTGTCGTTGTCATCGCTGCGTTAAATCTCGTGCTCGATTTCGACTTCATAGAAAAAGGTGCTGAACAAGGCGCACCAAAATTTATGGAATGGTATGCTGCCTTTGGATTGATGGTAACACTCATTTGGCTTTACATTGAAATTTTACGCCTGCTGTCGAAATTAAACAGCAGAAAATAATTACCCGCATGTATGTGCAGAAAGGCGACTTCACGCAGGTCGCCTTTTTTATTTTGTATGTCGCTCGCAGTTTCTCTATATTTTGAAAAAGGGGAAGGAAGATTGTATGAAAATAGGCAGTATCGCTATCGGTGCAGTGTGCATGCTGATAATCATCGGCGGTTGCTCATCAACGAAGGAAACACAAAAGCTTACGAAGAATGTTGTAACGGAACAAAAGAGCAAAGACCGCTCTGCCGCAATGCAATTATTTATTGATGGATCTCTGAAAGAAAGCAAAGGGCAGTTTGCCGATGCTATTTTGGATTACCAGGAAGCACTGCGGTACGATAAAGATCCGGCAATCTATTTTGCTCTCGCAAAAAATTATGCAGCCCTTAAGCGCAATACTTCTGCCATTGAAAACGCTCAGGAAGCAATACAACGTGATACGACGAACATTGAGTACCGCGAACTCTTAGCGCAAATTTTTATCCAATCAGGTCAGTTTGATCAAGCGGCGTTTCAATACTACGGCATCCTGAAAATCGATTCTCTTCACACCAACAGCTTATTTGCCCTTGCACAAATTCTTGAGCACGCCCGACCGCTTGAGTCGCTTCAACTGTTCAACCGATTGTTACAACGCCAGGGACCGACATGGGATGTGCTGTTCCATGTTGCCCAGTTAAACACTGCGCTTCAGCGTTACGACGATGCGGCGAACGCTTTCGAGCAAATGGCAAAGATCGATCCGAGCAGTATTGCCTTAAAGCAAAATCTTGCAGATATCTATCTACGCACAAAAAAGTTTGATAAGGCAAAAGAAATTATCAATGATGTGCTCGAAAAAAATCCTTCAAATCCTGTGTTGAGAGCAACACTCGCCGATGTGTACCTCCAGCAAAATGACTGGCCCGGTGCGCGCAAAGAATTGGAAACCATCCTCGCATCAGATTCACTTGATCCCGATCTTCATCTTCGCGTTGGACTGGCATTTTTTACACAGTCTTTAAAAGATTCATCGTTGACACGCGATGCTATCGGTGTTTTTAAAAAGTACGAAGACAAATACCCGACTGACTGGCGTGAATATTTATATTTGGGAGTTCTGCATCGCGCAATAAAGAAAGATTCTATAGCTGAAATTTATTTGAACAAAGCCACTCAAAGCGCAAATTGGAACGGTGACGCATGGTGGCAGCTCGGCTGGTTATATTTTGACAAGCAGAATTTTAGAGAAACCGTTTCAATCATGACGAAGGCAAAACAGTATTTACCCGACGATTATCGCATCTACATGCTCCTTGGTATTGCGTACAGCAGGTTGCAGTTGAACCAGGATGCACAAGTGGCATTGGAGCGTGCGGCGGAATTAAATCCGAACGATGTGAATGTGCTGTCGTCTCTCGGATTGACATACGATGCGTTGAAATTGCATGTTGCCTCGGATTCAACGTACGAACGGGCGCTGAAAATCGATCCCGCCAATCCTTTGGTGCTCAACAACTATGCCTACAGTCTGTCGGAGCGAAACCTTCAGCTTGACCGCGCAAAAAAAATGTCGGAAGAATCATTGAAAAAGGATTCTACAAATTCATCGTACCTCGACACGTACGGTTGGATTTTGTATCAGCTCGGACGATATGATGAAGCTCTCCTCTACATAAAAAAATCGGTTGAATCAGGCGATGCCAGTGCGGTGGTGCTTGAACATCTCGGCGATGTGTACGCAAAATTGAACCGGCATGACGAAGCAAAAAAATTCTGGTCGAAAGCGTTAGAGAAAGATCAGAAAAATGAAACACTCCGGACAAAAGTAGAACGCGGAGATTTGTGATCGGTTCTATCAATCACCGATAACTTATGAATGTGACTCTATCGAAGATTGTTTTTCAGCATCCCAAAAGTATATACCTGCTTGTACTTTTCACAACGCTCTATGTCGCGGGATGCGCATCTCATAAAGAAGCGATAGAAATCGACCGCTCGGCAACGTCGACAGAAGTAATGTCGATGGTGAATTCTTTGTCGAACTCGTTACAAACTTTTTCCGCCGAAGGCTCTCTCAGTATCGATTCGCCTCGTTTATCGCAATCTGCCGGCTTTCAACTGGCGGTAAAAAAACCTGATTCGCTTCGCATCATCCTTGAAGGGCCGTTTGGTATCACCGTCGGGCAGGCTTTGATCACCAAAGAACATTTCATTGCCTACAATGCGCTGCAGAACAGCGTGTATGAAGGAAAAACTTCTTCCGGTTTTGCCATGATGAAAGGAATTGATATTTCTCCCGACGTCATTGTAGATGCGGCAACAGGCATCCGGCGTTTTGATGACGACCAGACACAGCCGGACAGCTTTTATATTTCTCAAAACAATTACATCCTTAAATTTCTTAGCCTTGCAGGATGGAAAGTGTACACCGTTGACGGCAATTCTCAACGTATTATCCGTGTGGAAACATTTAATAAAAATTCCAACA
>JAQUOA010000259.1 GCA_028749215.1 Bacteroidota bacterium | reverse complement strand
GCATGGGTGATTGCCTCTTCGGAAATATCAACGCTGTCAACACTCTTTGCTCCAAACCGCGCTGCGTACAGGCCAAATCCACCTTCATTACAGAAACAATCAAGCACAGAGGCATTTTGCACAAAAGATTTCAAGGCGGTTCTGTTCTCTCGTTGATCCAGGAAGAAGCCGCTCTTTTGGCCGCTTAAAATGTCGATTGAAAACTTCACTCCGTTTATATCCACAATCGTCGGCTCAACTGTGCCGCGTAAAAGGTTTTTTCGTAAAGGGATATTTTCCAGTGTCCGCAAAGGAGATTCATTCCGTTCAACGATGCCTTTTGACGAAAAAATCTTTTCGACGGCATCGCAGATTATATCTAAACGCACATCCATCCCGGCTGAGAATGTCTGAATGGAAAAGTAATCGTTGTATTTATCGATAATTAATCCGGGAAGAAAATCGCTTTCGCCGTTAACGACACGGAAAGTTTCGCTGTCAGGGAAAAGTTTTTTCCGCAGCCGATTGGCATGCTGAATTCGTTGCTCAAAAAATGATGAATCGATCTCTTCGATCTTCGATGAAAGAAACCGGACCGCAATTAGCGATGCAGAATTGTAAAGACCAATTCCTATTGATTTCCCATCGCCTCGAAGTATTTCAACCACATCACCGCTCTGCGGATTGCCGACAATTCGATGGATTTCATTGCTGAAGATCCACTGATGTCCGCTCAGTAATCGGCGGTCTTCGTTTTTTTTTAGGATGACATGCTTCTGAAGTGTGCTCATAGTGTATCAAGGTATCAAGAATTTAATGATTATCAAAGAGAGTGGTTTAAATTCCTCAGGTGTGGACCTCAAAGGTTTTAAAACCTGTGAGGTCTAAGCAGATGTACGGTCGTATTTCATTGTACCTCTTTTTTGAGTACATTTTACGCATGACAGAAGAAGCAAAACATTTTCGTGCCGGTTATGTAGCAATAATCGGCGAACCGAATGTCGGAAAATCAACATTGCTCAATGCGCTTCTTCACCAGAAAATTTCAATCGTTACCAATAAACCGCAAACGACACGCCACAAAATTCTTGGTATTGCCAGCGGCGACAATCATCAGATCGTTTTCCTCGACACACCCGGGATCATTAAACCGAAATATCTTCTGCAGGAAATGATGATGCATTTTACGAGTGCAGCTGTTGCCGATGCCGACATCGTGTTGCTGCTTGTGGATGCAGAAAAAGCAAAACAGAAGACCTACAAGAAAAACAATGAAGCCGTTGAAAAAATTACTGCCGCCAACAAAACGACTTTCCTTGTCGTCAATAAAATTGATCTCTTAAAAAAAGAAGAAATTTTGCCTCTGCTTGGCGAACTTCAGACGCTGTTTCCGTTCGATGAAATTATTCCGATGTCGGCATTGAAAGAGTTCAATACGAAAGAGCTTGTCGATACCATCGTCAAGTATCTGCCGGAACATGAAGCATACTACGACACGGAAATTGTCAGCGACGCTCAGGAGAGATTTTTTGTGAGTGAGATGATTCGCGAAAAGATTTTTGAGCAATTTTCTGACGAAATTCCGTATTCTACGACGGTCGATCTGGTGGAATTCAAAGAACGGGGCTTACAAAAGCATTTTATTGTCGCCGATATTATTGTGGAACGGCAATCGCAAAAAGGAATTGTCATTGGCAGGCAGGGTTTGGCGTTGAAAAAACTAGGCTCGTTGGCACGTGTAGCGATTGAAAAATTCCTAGGACATTCAGTTTTTCTGGAACTCCATGTGAAAGTCCGTGAAGATTGGCGCGGAGATAAAAATATGCTCAGTCGATTTGGATATAAACCCGAATAGGTTCAAGTAACTCATGGTACACAAAAACAATTTTGGCGACAGAGGTCCAAAGGCATAAAAGTTTAGAAATGAAGCCATTGAATAGTTCAATGACTTTTGAAGAAAATATTCCTTGGTCACCGTGACTCTGTGTCTCTGTGGTTAAAAATCTTCTTAGAAAAGGTAGTCGCACAATATGGCAACTATTAAGGCATTTCGCGCAATCCGTTACAATCAATCCAAAGTAAAAATTAGTACTGTCGTAGCACCGCCGTACGACGTTATCACTCCTGAACAGCAAAATGGGTATTACGCAAAAGATCCGTTCAATGTCGTTCGTTTGATTTTGGGGAAGGAGGAAGATCGCTACGGTGCCTCGGCAAAAGCGTATACAGAATGGCAGCAGCAGGAGATTTTGAAGCGGGATGAGAAACCGTCGATCTACCCGCTGGTGCAAACATTTAAAACGACGGAGGGGAAGACAATCCAGCGCAAAGGATTCATTGCACTTTGCCACTTAGAGGAATTTGAAAAGAAGATCGTGCTTCCTCATGAGAAAACTTTATCGAAAGCAAAAGAAGATCGGTTTAAACTTTTCAAAGCGACGAAATCGAATTTCAGCCAGGTGTTCAGTTTGTATTCGGATCCCGAGAAAAAGATTGATGCTTCGATTAATCCTTCCCACGCTTCGGCGCCAATTATCGATGTTGAATTTGAAAATGTCCGCAATCAACTCTGGGCAATTTCTGACTCAAAAGTTATAGAAAAAGTTGCCGCAGAACTTGAACCAAAGCAAGTGCTCATCGCGGACGGGCATCACCGGTACGAAACAGGATTAGCGTACCGCGATTTGATGCGGTCGCAAAACCCGAATCACACCGGCAGGGAATTATACAATTACATCATGATGTTCTTTACGAATCTTGACGACGAAGGATTGGTGATTTTCCCGACCCATCGCGTCATCCATAGTCTAACGAAGTTTGACGGTCAAGCACTTGTGGGAACATTGCAGGAGCACTTTGATGTTCAATTATACCCTACGCCGCAGATGATGATGGATGCGATGAAACAACATCCGGAATTTGTGTATGGATTCGTTTCAAACCATTCTAATAAATTTTTTGTTGCCACACTGAAGAACAAATCCTTGCTTGACACGCTTGTCACAGATAACCTGCCGCAAGAAGTAAAAGGATTGGATGTCGTCCTGCTCCACAATTACATTCTGCGAAACCTGCTCGGAATTTCGCAGGAAGCGCAGGAGAAAAAACTGAATATTCACTACCTGCAAAATGTCCATGAATCTGTGGATGAAGTAGCCAGCGGGAAATCACAGATTGCATTTTTTGTGAACCCGACAAAAATTGAACAAGTGCGCGCGGTGGCAAAATCCGGAAATACAATGCCGCAAAAGTCGACATTTTTTTATCCAAAACTAATTTCAGGATTGGTGCTCAATAAAATGGAAGAATAATGAGCGATCGATATAAAATTATCTTTGCCTACAGCGCTATTTGCATTATTTGGGGATCAACGTGGCTGGCAATTAAGCTTGGTCTTGAAACGATGACGCCTCTTCTCTCGTCAGGAATTCGTTTTGCCGTTGCCGCCATGGTGCTTTTCACTATTATTAAAGTGCGAAAGATTGCCATCCCGTGGAATGCGTCGACGTATTGGTTTTTTATCGTAGTATCGCTCACGTCGTTTTCCATTCCCTTCGGACTTGTCTACTGGGGAGAGCAAAAAGTTTCCTCAGGATTGACTTCCATTCTGTTTGCCGTCTTCCCGTTTTGCGTTGCATTGATGTCTGCAATTTTTTTGCCCAATGAAAAATTAACAGCAGCAAAAATTTTCGGGATTATTATCGGATTTTCAGGAATCGTGACAATATTTTCAAACGATATTCAATTCG
>JAQUOA010000057.1 GCA_028749215.1 Bacteroidota bacterium | reverse complement strand
TACTGATTTTCGACATCAACACCCAGCTTGCTCTTCGGAAGATTTTTGATATGTCCAACCGATGCCTCGACGATGTACTCTTTGCCGAGATACTTGTTGATGGTTTTCGCTTTGGACGGAGATTCAACGATGATTAACGATTTACCCATGTATTCTTTCTTTTTACTTCAGTCTCTTTACTCTAAACAATTTAATGTATGGTGTCATTTCCATGCAGCATTTTGCGGCTTCCGAAATTTGTTGAATCGTCATTTTCCATTAAGAGTGCCACCACAACAGATTTTATTTCTTCAACATTAACAGAAGGATATCCGCCCATCATAATACGATCGATGATGACTTCAATATCAAGGTCGGTGATCAAACCAAGTTCCCTCAATTGTATAACGTATCCGTACGCATCGGCAGAAATTACAGTACGTTCAGCATCATGCAGCACCCGATGCGAATGCGGAGAACTTCGAGCAGTATCGGTAATGATGTTCTCATCGTGCGAAACTTTTTCATACAGCCAATTAAATGCTGTGCTGATTTCCGTGGTAGAATATCCCCGCTGCGATAACACTGAAAGATCAATGTCGCCGATCGGCGTGTCCTTCCGGAGCTCGCTGATTAAATACACTAATATTTCAACTATTTTTTCTTGCATTTGTTCTGTATCCTTCATCCTCTCCGCGTGTGTCCAAGAATTGCAACATATCGTTCCTGCCGTTCAAACATTACTTTTTTACGCAATGGCTTTATATCGTCATATCCGAGAGCATGCAACGTTCCATGGACAACCAACCGCGTCATTTCGTTTTTCAATGTCACATCGTATTCTTCTGCCTGCCGTTGAGCTTGTTTCACATTAATATAAATTTCAGCGCTCACCGTTCCCTCTTCAAAAGGAAACGTAAGAATATCAGTTGTTGTGGCATGGTTCAAAAATTTTTTATTGATCGCCTTTATTTTTTTATCGTCGGTATAGACAAATGACAATTCAGCACGCCGAACCTTTTCTTTTTGACACACCAGCCGAACAATCCGTTTCACTTCATCAGCAGAAAATCGAACATCTTTACACACCCGAAAAATTGACACAGAAATCATCGCTTTTTCATTTTTCGCTTTGGAGTGGCAGAACCTTGTGTCAGCGAAAGTGCAATGCCTGCTAACATCACATCAATTGCCAACATCCTGTAATCGCCTGAAAGCATCGACCGATCCACATTGGAATAAAACGTGCAGCCGCCTTCTCGTTCCACCACAATAGCCGACACTTTGTCTTTTGTTTCGCTGATGAAGGTCACCTCACCAACATCGGTGCTGACAACATAGGCATTGCAAAAGTGTAATTGGAAGTGAGTGTTGTGAGTGTACGCCGAAATTAAATTCCCTTTTTTCTTTCCGATGGCAATGTGCGGATACACTTCCAAAGCAAGCTGGCGATGATCGCTGTTTGCAGCAAACTCAAAACGAAAATTATTTCCTTTCAGCTTTCCTTCAACACCAAGCACCTTCCCTATTTTTTTAATTTCTGATGCGGTAAATGTTGCTTTCATATCTTGCCTTTACAAATAGCTCTCAAACAGAAAAACCCCGTTGTGATGATCGGGGTTTGATGACTCATGCAGTATAATGGACGTTGAATGTCAAATGAGCATCTCTTTCAAGTCTAATATAGAGAGAGGATGGTATGGAAGTCAAGTTTTCTCTTCTACCATGAAATTTCGAGCCCCTCATACGCTGCTGAACATTCAAATTGAAGTGCGTTGTGTTTGATTTCATATTGGCATTTCTCCAAAATCTTATCAATCTGTTCGTCGGTTCGGTTCGGTTCATGGTGAAAAAGAACGCACTGCTTTACCTTAGCCCGGTCGGCAAGATGCAATGTAAACAAATAATGTGAATGTCCCCAACCGACCTTATCGACATATTCTTCGGGTGTGTAGGTAGCATCGTGGATAAAAACATCAGCACCACGAATAAAATCAACGATACGTTGATTTGGATCGCCGGTTTGTGCTAAAAATTTTTTCTGCACGGTCGGCTCAAAATTGGTAACATGGAATGCTACCCCACGATCGAAAGGTTCATTGTCACTGATATAGACAATTGACTTTCCTTTATAATCAATCCGATATCCCACGGTAAATCCGGGGTGATTGACGTACAGCGTTTTTACTTTTGCCCCGAAAATTTCAAATTCATCTTCGCCGATACTTCGAAAGTGAAGGAGTGCTTTTAATTCGCTCAATTGAATCGGAAAATAAATTCTCTTCATCTGGTCGGCGATAATATGCTGAAGATCAATTTCATCGCGGTCGGTGCCGATGATGGTAATTTCGTTTCCGGAAATAAATGCCGGTTTGAAGAAAGGAAACCCTTGTATATGATCCCAGTGCGGATGCGTGATGAGAATGTATGTCCGAATCGATTCGCCTTTAGAAATAAGATAGTCTCCTAAATTACGAATTCCCGTTCCGGCATCAAAAATAATCAATTCACCATTATCTAATCGCAGTTCTACAGACGGTGTATTTCCACCGTAGATGACAGTATGCTTACCGGGTGTCGGAATCGACCCTCGAACTCCCCAAAACTTTAGTTTCATCAGCGCATCCCCTTCAGATTATGTCTGGTATGTTGCAACGTAATCAACATAATTTTGCGCAGATTGAATTAACGATCGTTTCTCGTCGTCTGTTAATTTTCGAATTACTTTTGCGGGAACTCCGGCAGCCAGCGTTCCCTCCGGAACAGTTGTTCCCATTGTTACGACAGCTCCGGCAGCTATAAGGGCATACGGACCAACCTTTGCGTCGTCTAAAATCACTGCCCCCATTCCAATTAAGGAATAATCATGAATAGTGCAAGCATGGATTACAGCACTGTGACCTATGGTCACATTTGAGCCAATTTTGGTGGGATATTTTTTGCTTGTTACGTGGATAACGGTATTGTCTTGCAGGTTGGTTCGGTCTCCGATGCGAATATAATGGACATCGCCGCGTATGACCGTGTTGTACCATACACTGGAGTCCTTGCCGATCTCAACATCGCCAATAATCCGGGCTCCTTCCGCAACAAACACAGAAGGATGAATTTTAGGTGTGATTCCTTTGTACGTAATAATGGACATCTATTTTTTTGCTTCAGGGGGTGTCCAGCCTGGACGATTCCATTTTGTCAATTCAATATGAATGCTTCCCAACAGCACTTTCATTTTTGCTACAATTGGAATTGATGCATCATCGTTGCTAAAAAATCCGCGGAAATATCCTGTCAATCCAAAGATACCGGTAAAATCTGCCGTGCCGTCAAATTCATTTGTTTGAATCGGATACTTCACGGCATCAATTTCCTGCGACCCTATTTTGTTCATGAAATTGAACTGGGTATAAAATGTTTTGTCATTCACGAAAATAGGCGTTGCTTCTTTTGTTACCTGTCTGCAATGTGCACGAGCATAGTAAAACAGCGAAAGGCCGTCTTGCTGTGGACCTGAAATTGGTTCTTCACCGGTCTTTGATATAGAATTTTCAGGATCTTTGCCAGCCTGATATGTTACTTTCTTGTCGTCGTAATCAAAACTGTACTTATTGAAAGGCATCTCTTTTGGATTTGCAGTGTTATGATTGCTGAAGTACAATGAGTAGGGTTCGGAAGTCATCTCGCTGTAAAAGACCTGGTGAAGACTTACAAAAGGTACCCCGCTGTACGAATCGACAAATGCTTTAACGACATAAGCTGTTTTGCCGTTTTTTGACGTGGTATCCAAAATGTGAAATTTTACACTACCCAAATCGAAAACGGTATAGCTGACATTGTACTCTAATTCTTCTCCGACCATAAAGATGCCATTTTCACCTGGAAGTTCAAACGTAATCGATTCAAGCTCTCTTGCATTAAGCAAAGAACGCGGTGAGTGAGATGTTGTTGGAAAAATAAAAATAGCTGTCAGAGCAAGCACAGCGCTGACAGCTATCAATTTCATAAACGTCGGCATAGTCAAAGGTTTCTAACTTTCTATCTTTTAATTTAATCGTGCAATTTTTTGTGCTTCAGGAAAAAGTGACATCGCTTTTTCAAGCTGCGTATCAACAGGCAAATTCGACAATGTCCATCCTTCATTTCCCCAATAATTGCGGGCAATGTAAGCCTTTAATCGAGATTGAATAAAATCTTTATCTTTCTTAAAATCATCCTGCACAAATTCTACTTTCTTATCCTTTGTGAAGACAACAAAATTGTTCATCGTCTCTTCGTCAATGTCAAACTTTTTTATAAATTCAGATAAATTTCCTTTATATCTATTTTTTATTGATTCACCATTGGTTGACAAATAATGCGACACAAATTCGAGGAAGAGGTTTCTTCGATTCAATGCAACACTGTATTTGGTTAACGTTCCCGGTTTAATAATAAAATCTGGAGTGATACCGCCTCCTCCTAAAATTACTCTCCCATTCGCAGTTTTAAATTTGGGATGAATGCTATCGGCAGAACTTTCTTTATGCTCAATATTCTCTCCCTCCTTTTCTTCTCTCGTAAAGGCTTCGACTTCATATTTATCTTTTCCGTCTTTATAGGAGCGTTGAATAAGCCTCCCGCTAGGTGTATAGTATCGTGCAATTGTCAAGCGCAATGCCGAACCGTCGGAAAGAGGAAATTGTCGCTGCACTAATCCTTTTCCAAAACTCGTCTCGCCGACAATCAATCCCCTGTCCCAATCCTGAATCGCACCCGAAACAATTTCGCTGGCAGAAGCAGAACCATTTGATAGCATAATGATCAGGGGGAGTTTTTCAAATTCATTGTTGGTATAAGCAAAATATTCTTCGTTAAATTCAGTTCTGCGGCCTTTGGTATACACCACTTTTCGCGGACTGCCATCCGAAGAAGCATCTAAGAAAATATCGGCCATTTTTACTGCTTGATCTAAATAACCACCTGGATTCAAACGGAGATCAAGGATGAGCTCTTTCATTCCCTGTGATTTTAATTTTTGCAAAGCAGCGACCATTTCTTTATTGGTGGTTTCAGCAAAGCGAGTAACATTGATGTAACCAACTTTGTCATTCAACATCGCTGACGCATCGACACTGTACAGCGGAATCACGTCGCGAATAATTTCAAATTCAAGTAAATCTTTTATCCCAGAACGAACTATACTAACAGCAACTTTCGTTCCCTTGGGTCCTTTTAATCCCTTCATTACCTGATCATTGGTAAAACCAATGGCACTCTTACCATCAATCTTCACAATTTTATCGTTTGCCATAATACCCAAACTTGCACTAGGCCCGCCGCCAATTGGCTGAACAACGGTGATGGTATCACTGACCACGGAAAATTCTACGCCGATTCCTTCAAATTTTCCCTGGAAGTCTTCCGTGACTCGCTGCATCTGTGATTGTTTAATGTACACTGAATGCGGATCAAGATTGCCCAACAACCCATTAATAGCATCTTCGGTGAGCTTCTGAGAATCGACATCTTCAACATAGTACTTTTCCGTCAGACTAAGAACATCTTTGAACTTTGATAGTTGTTCATAAATGTTGTCTCCCGATATCACATGGTTCACCATAATTCCACCGACAAACGCGACCACAAAAATAGTCAACATCAATGGAATTGAAAAACGCTTCTTCATAAGCACGCTCCTAAAATCTTCTCTCATGGTTGTTAAAAAGGAAAAATGATTAAACTATATCTATAGACGAATGTCCGCCACTAATATTTGATTGTAAATAACAAGAAAATGGAGTGAAAAGCAAGCGGGCTGTTTATTTAGAAGTCAATTGTAAATCCAACTCTCACTCTCCTATAATCATAATACGCACTCGGGTCAGAAAGTTCCCCGCCAATTCGTCCGTTAGAATCTATCCAACGGATATTTTTGGTATTAAAGAGATTACGAATATCCGCAAATAAAACTATTTTACTCGAAGAAATATCCGATAAAAGAAATTCTTTGGAAAGTTTTAGATTGACAAAATATATATTCTTCATCCTGGCGTTATTCGGAACAAAATCTTTTGTGGAATCTACTGAAGTAAAACCGTCTCTGGTGGGGAAATATGTATATGGCTTCGGTGAATTGTACCACACAATACCATTAAAGATAATGCCATACCATAGCTTACTTTCAATATCCAGTTTGATGGCATGGCGTTGATCCCAACTCAGGGGAAAAGTAGATGTTTGGATAGGAAATCCCCATTGAGCTCTATTTATTGTTTGATCAACCAGTTCGCTGGTTCCTTGGGCAATCATGTATGTATAAGAAATGCCGCCGGAGAGTTGTTCATCTCGTTCTCTCGCCAAAACTATTTCTAATCCAGAAGCGTCTGCCTCTGCATTATTGACATATTGCGCGAAACCATAATCACCCGCAGATTTACTATCAAACGGAATGAGTGTTTTTGAATCGACTTGATTCTTTATATTTTTTTGAAAATAAGTAATTGATCCAACATAAAATTCTCCAAGCGATTGTTTATATCCCAGCTCCCATGAAGTGGTTAATTCAGGATTGAGGTCAGGGTTACCTGTTAAAACATTTTTGGCTCCAGCAAAAATTTGAGCGGGATCTATACCTGCATAAAGATAATCAAAAAGTGGATACTGAAAATACTTGCCAAAATTTGCATAGATTATATTATCCGGCCCGATTGGTGCGGCAAAAGCAATACGCGGACTGAATTGATTCTTGAAAGTCGCTCGCCGATATCCTTTAATCTGTTGGTGAAATTCATTATCCGACGTAGAAATATATTCTACAATGGGTCGTTTAGCACGGGGGTCAAGAAAGTCCCATCGAACACCCAAACTCAACGTTGATCCATCAAGCTCAAATCGAACTTTATCTTGTACGAAGATGCTGCCAGTCCTTGGAAAGTAATTGTACGAATTACTGTAGTTTAACAATGGGGCATTTTCGATAGGTTTGCCAAAATATGTCCGCTGCGGTTCATATTTTATAAGATCAGAATTAATATTGTAAAGATTCAATTCAAAACCGATTTTTACTGAATGCATATTGGCCACTATCTCATTGAAATCACCTTTTATTGTATTTACAAATTGTTCTGCATTTGCCCACCAATTTTCTTTACCCTGAATAATAAATCGTAGATAGTAATCAAATTGATATGGGATAAGCTTCATATCTCCCTTATTCCCCTCTCCTATTCTGTTTTGCAGATAAAACGTTGAACCACTAATGGAATATGCCGAGTGATCCGACAGTGTTTGGTTTAAAATAACTGACCCGCGCAATGCGGTCTTTGTTCGTTCCGGTAATCCGCCCAAATTATATCTCCAACTGAATTCATAATCACGCCAATTATGGTATGAATAGACGCTTTGAGCTGTTAAACGGGTTGTTGCTGAGAAAAGATAATCGATCTTTGAAAAACCGGAAACTTCTTTATTATTCGGTGAAAGGAAAAAATTATTCATGTCCTGCCACCATCGAGAATTGTTCAATTTTATTGTTGTAGCATTGAAATAGAACAATCTATCGCGGAGCAATGGTCCGCTAAAACGTAACTCTCCTTCATTGCTTTGATCAACTTGTTTATCCCATTTAGAAGGGATCCAATTATCTTTTTCAAACCGGAAAGTCAATCGATAGGCGTTATCGCCCATTTTTGTAATCACATTAACAATGCCAGACATAGCATTGCCATATTCAACATCGAAACCACCCGTGTAAATCATCATATCGGCAATTGAACTTTTTGGCAACTCTGTACCTAAGCCACCGCTAATAAAATCTTGTGCGGGAAGACCATCGATAAAATACATTACTTCATTAATTTTTCCTCCCCTCACATTCCCTTCCATCGTTACTCCTGGCTGAAGTGAAAGAACCTCTTGAAATGTTTGCACGGGCAGTTTTTCCAGTTTCACTCCGCTTATCGAAAACATTGTTGCCGGTTGATCTTTTTGAATCAATGGTTTTTGAGAAAAAATTTCTACGGCACCAAGTTCTACCGCAGATTGCTCTAATGCCACATCCAATCGGATTCGGCCATCTGCCTGAACATTAACATTTTTCATGACAATAGTTTTGTACCCTACAATGTTAAATTTAACATCATAATTTCCGTTGTGAAGATTAAATAGTCGGTAATAACCACCTTCGTCGGTAATTGCCCCTATGGAAGTGCCTACAATTTGCACGGTAACACCGACAAGGTATTCGTTGGTATTTTTATCTTTTACTCTTCCTTCGATATTACCGTTCGTACCTGCCATTGAAAATGAAAAGAAAAGAAAGGAAATGGAGATAAAAATAAAAGATGGGTATCGAATATCCATAATTTCGTTACTTACATGGATCCCAAATAAAATCAGAGCACGGGGGAGTGCCATTGTCACCGGTAAAAAAACATTGCGTGAAATCAAACGGTTGTATAATAATATTGGATCTAAACTTTATTAACCGAATACTGGCTGAAGCTCTGATCGTCTGTCGCGGACTAATTTTACAACCACTCTGACCATTTCGAAAATATGAAGGGAAGTACTCCAATAAATTTGTACTATCATCGGTGATAAAATTCCAATTATATTCAATCACAAGGGAATCATTTGGAGTCAATGTTATTACTCCGGTTGATCTATTATATCCTCCGGTGTATTTAATAAATGATTCATTTAATTCCACAGTTTTAGAAGTGCTTTGATTTCCATCCATGGTAGGCGCCATCCAAGTAAGGGTGAGCTTTCCACCAAAATCCAACGTATCAACTATTGTTTCATCGTAAATATATTTTACGACAAAGGTATATTTTATTTGATTTCTATAAGTTTGAGGGATGCGAGGTGAATAATAATCATACACAGTGTTTGTTGTTGCAGTAAACAATTCGGGTGGCTGCTCTCTGGGCGGTAAAAACTCTTCACATCCGATGAAGAGCATTATTATTGAAAGGAGCAAAACAAAATTGCATAATTGTATCAATTTCATATTACAAAATCTACTTTTCGGGCCGCATTTGGGGAAAGAAAATGACATCGCGGATATGCTCTTGCTGTGTCAACAGCATCACAAGGCGGTCAACGCCGATGCCGAGTCCTGCTGTGGGAGGCATACCGTATTCAAGCGCGCGAAGAAAATCATCATCCATGGTTTGTGCTTCGTCGTCGCCGCGTTCGCGCAGCTTTACCTGCTCTTCAAAACGAGCACGTTGGTCGAGTGGATCGTTCAATTCGGAAAAGGCATTGCAAATTTCCTGTCCGTTCACAAATCCTTCAAAACGCTCCACCAATCCTTCTTCAGTACGATGCTTTTTTGCAAGAGGTGATAACTCAACCGGATAATCCATAATGAATGTCGGCTGAATTAAATGAGGCTGGACCTTCACGCTAAAAATCTCATCGATAATTTTCCCGGTTCCAATTTTCGGATCAAGATCGATGTGAAACTCTTTTGCAACAGCACGAAGATCACTTTCGTTCATCCCGCGTAATTTCTTTCCGGTGTAATGTTCAATGGAGCCAAACATTGTCATGCGTTTCCATGGAGGGGTAAAATCAATTTCATTCTCCCCAAGTTTTACTTTCGGTCCGTCATTCAGCGCTACAGCAATGGAATGAATCATCTGCTCGACAAGTTCCATCATCCATTGATAATCTTGGTACGCCACATACAATTCCATCATTGTAAATTCCGGGTTGTGCGTGCGATCCATTCCTTCATTGCGAAAATCTTTGGAGATTTCATAGACACCATCGAACCCTCCGACAATGAGCCGTTTTAGATACAGCTCATCGGCAATGCGCAGATACAAAGGAATATCGAGAGCGTTGTGATGTGTTTCAAACGGACGAGCGCTGGCACCGCCGTACATAGGCTGCAACGCCGGCGTTTCTACTTCCAAAAAATTCTTTTCATCTAAAAATTTTCGCATCGAACGCAGAATGCTTGTGCGTTTGATAAACGTCTCGCGCACTGCCGGATTCACTATTAAATCCACGTACCGTTGACGGTACCGAAGTTCCTTATCGGAAAACGGATCGAAGGTAACTTTATTCCCTTGCTCGTCGACTTTTTCTTTAACCACCGGAAGCGGCCGCAGCGATTTTGAAAGCAGAACGTACCGCTGAGCATGGATGGAAATTTCTCCTGTCTTCGTTCTGAAAACATATCCTTCTACTCCAATAATGTCGCCAATATCAAGAAGTTTAAAATGGTCGTATGGCTCTCCAAGGTCATCTTTTTTCAGATACACCTGGATTCTGCCGGTCATATCCAATACGTGGCAGAACGAAGCCTTCCCCATGCGCCGCATCGACATAATTCGTCCCGCAACCGCTACAACCCACTGCGGCGCGTCGTCTTTGAAGTTTGCCAAAATTTCTTTTGCAGAACTATTCCGCTGAAACTCGTACGGATAAGGATTCACACCAGCTGTCCGCAGATGATCTAACTCCTCGCGCCGGCGCTTCATTAATTCATTTAACTCTTCGTGGTATTCTTGTGATTGTAATTCTTTATCCATAACTGTTGTGCTATTTTCTTATAAGATTTTTTATTCCGGCTGCTGTATCCTTACGGTTGAGATTTGTCAGAAGGATAATTCGGTAGATTTAATTTTTCGGTCCCTGTTCGGTTGGTAAGGGCCGATACTTCATACAGATGAGAAGCGTGACAAGGCTGAACCTGATCCCAGGTAAATCTCCACCCCCAATTTCCCAATGCCTGTCCCGGCATATTCATCCGTGCTTCTGTTCCCAATCCGAGAATATCCTGCAATGGAAACACCGCCATATCGGCAACAGATTGAGACGCTAACCGAATTAAATCCCAATGAATTTCCTTCCCGTCTGTTGCAACATATTTCTTCACAAATTCTCTTTCGCGCTCTGTCGCAGATTTAAACCAACCGATGGTCGTATCGTTATCATGGGTTCCGGTATAGACAACGGTATTTGAAATATAATTGTGAGGCAGAAAACTATTTTTCATATCGCCGGCAAAAGCAAATTGCAGAATACGCATCCCTGGAAAATTATATCGATCGCGCAATTCAAGCACGTCAGGTGTCAACAAGCCAAGATCCTCGGCAATAATTTTCGGTGTGCCAAGTTTTTTTGCGATGGCATCAAACAATTTTTCTTTCGGTCCTTCCACCCAGCGGCCTTTCTCCGCAGTTTTTTCCGTCGCGGGAATTTCCCAGTATCCCGCAAACCCTCGGAAGTGATCGATGCGAACAATATCAACAAGCAATAAGGTTGTTCGTATGCGCTCGATAAACCACTCGTAATTCTCTTTGTGCATCGCCTTCCAATTATACAGCGGATTTCCCCATCGTTGTCCGGTGGCGCTGAAATAATCTGGAGGAACTCCGGCGACGTACAGCGGCTTTAAATTCTCATCAAGAAAAAATAGATGCGAGTTTGCCCACACATCGGCACTTTGGTATGCTACAAAAATTGGAATGTCCCCGACAATTTTCACTCCGCGGTCATTGGCATATTTCTTTAATGCAAACCACTGACGAAAAAAACACCACTGTGTGAATTCCCAAAAATTTACTTCGCTTTCCATCTCTTTGCGAACTTTTTTTAACGCTACGGGAGATCGCTTTACCAAATCAGCATCCCACGTACTCCATTCTGCCCCGTTGTATTTCTGAATGAGCGTCATGAAGAGTGCGTAATCTTCCAGCCATGCTTTTTGTTTTTTACAGAACCCTTGAAAATCTTCTTTCTCAGCTGGACTTCCTTTTGCAAAAAAATTCTCGGCCGCAATGCGAATTTTCGACATACGAAATGTTCTCACATCGCCGTAGTGAACTTTGTTTGGATTGAATTGCGGTACGTGATCTACCTCCGACTTTGGCAGCCAGCCCCGTGTCACTAATTCCTGCAGATCAATGAGCAACGGCTCCCCGGCAAATGCGGATAAACCCATATACGGTGAATCTCCCATTCCAGCAGGTCCAATAGGAAGCATTTGCCATAATTTTTGCCCGGCCGTAATCAGCCAATCAACAAAATGATACGATGAAGCACCAAGATCTCCGGAGCCGAACGGTCCGGGAAGCGATGTAGGATGCAGCAAGACTCCAGAGCTACGATCAAAACGCATAGTATTTTCCTTTATACCGACAGTCAATTAAGATTGTGCGTGTCCTTGAGTTTCTATTGTAGGTGTACCAAATTTTTCAAATGCTTCACTTCGCCCTCAGTCAAAAATCTCCACATCCCCCGCTGCAATCCCTGCACGGTTAATCCTGCATATTCTCCTCGATGAAGCCTCGTTACTTCGTAACCGAACGACTCAAACATTCTCCTCACCTGGCGGTTTTTCCCTTCGTGAATGTGCATCACAATTTCTCGGCTCTTCGTCCCGGGAATAATTTCCAGCTCAGCCGGTGCTGTTTTTCCGTCCTCCAGGTATACACCGTGCGCAAGTTTATTGGCATGACTTTCATCAAGCCCCTTGTCAAGCGATACGTGGTACGATTTTACAACTTCACTGGAAGGATGCATTAATTTATTGGCAAGCATTCCATCGTTGGTAAGAAGAAGTGCGCCTGTTGTCTGTCTGTCCAATCGTCCGACGGGATACACTCGCTCCCGCACATTCACAAGGTCGAGCACAGTTCGCCGCCCTTTTTCGTCGCTCGATGTCGTAATAAAATCTTTCGGTTTGTGAAGAAGAATGTACACCAATCTCTGCGCAAGCGAATGCGTTTGACCGTTCACTTTCACCACATCATTTTGAGGATGAACTTTCGTGCCGAGTTCTTTTACGACGACACCATTCACCTCAACTTCACCATTCGCAATCAATTCTTCAGCCGCACGGCGCGATGCAACACCAGCCATCGCCAAAAATCTGTTTAACCGAAGAGTTTCTGGAAAAACGTTTTCACTTTGTTTTTCCACTTGCTCCATCCGGTTTGCCGGCCTTCGAATTGTTCGGTTTGCTGATCGCTGAACCGGTCTCGGTTTTCCGGATAACTTTGGCGTTCTTCGTCGGTCTGGTGAAGTTCTTCGTTCCTTATCTCCCCATCCCGCTCTTCGGTCATCAAACTTTCCAGCGGCCTTTTTACCGGCTCCGCCGGCTCTCCGTTCGTCCGGAAATCTTCTTCGCTTATCGCCGAATGAATCGGTTCGTCGGTCACCGGCAGCACCTTTGAAGCGATTGTCGAAACTGTTTCTTCGCTTGCTTCCTGGACCGGTTCCGCGTCGCTTGTCTGACTCTGATGAGCGAGGTGCTCCTGTTCGACGATTGTCTGGTGAAGCTTTTCTTCTGTCTTTATTTTCCCAATGTTTTCTAATGATGATTCTCCTTCTTCAATTTTTTCTTTTTCAGAAAAATGAACAACAGGTGCATCCTCTTCAGCGGCAGGCGTCATAAGTTCCGGTTCATTCGGTGCAGCAACAGTCTCAGCCGTTCTTTCAATGTTCTCTTCTTCAATGAACGGTGCAGGATGCTCAGCTTCTTTTACCTCTGTTGTCTCATCAGCTTTTGTTTCTTCTGTTTTCTTTTTTCTGTTTTCTATATTCTGCTGCTCAGCCATCTCTCTGGGCGTCATTGAAGCGATGCGAGGTTGTTTCGTTTCTTTTGGTTTTTGTTTCGCTCCTTCATGCCCTTCAAGCTTTTCTTCCAGCTCTTCTTTAAATTCCAATTGCTGTTGTTCAGCCAGTATGCGCCGGTCAACTTCAGCTTCCGTTTCTCCGATGAGCTCCTGGATCTCGCGCGGTTTCGGCAAATCGGTAATCTCGTTCAAACCAAAGTGTTCCAAAAATTTTGGCGTTGTTCCGTACAGCAGCGGGCGGCCCGGCGAATGCGCACGTCCCGAAATGTAGATAAGATCTTTTTCGAGCAATGTCTTCATGATGTAATCGACATTTACGCCGCGGATAAATTCAACTTCCACTTTGGTGATCGGCTGCTTGTACGCAATAATTGCCAGCGTTTCAACCGCGGTTGCTGATAATC
>JAQUOA010000258.1 GCA_028749215.1 Bacteroidota bacterium | reverse complement strand
CCGATTCTTCGCGGCGCAGTTGGACTTCTAGAAATGATGTTCGTCGGCATTCGCACGCTGAACTACTCTGCTGAAATTGCCATGGAAGACGAAGAGGCAAAAAACGGCAAGGAACTGAAAAAGAAAACCCAAACATCGCTGGCTCTTACATTCACGCTTGGCGTTTCACTTCTCATCGGCATCGGCATTTTCTTTTTTCTTCCTCTGTATACAGCAACACGGCTTTTTTCTGTCGAACAAAAACCGCTGGAATTTAATCTCGTCGCCGGCGCAATTCGGATCGTTATTTTAATCGGATATTTATTTGCCATTTCAAAGATGAAAGATGTGCACCGTCTTTTTCAATATCACGGTGCTGAACATAAAGCAGTCTTTGCCTTCGAACAAAACTCCGAGCTCATTGTTCCTGATGCGATGAAATATACTCGCTTTCATCCCCGCTGCGGTACAAGCTTTGTTTTACAAGTGATGCTTATTGCTATTGTCCTGTTCAGTATTATGGATACGATTTTGCTTCAGTTCATTAATCATATCACACTCCCCATTCGTTTGGCAACACATCTTCCCTTCATTCCCGTTCTTGGCGGAATCTCGTACGAGTTTTTAAAATACTCCGCCAAACACAGCAACAGCACCGCCGGAAAACTTTTTGTTGCACCGGGATTGTGGCTGCAAAAAATTACCACGCAAGAGCCTGACGAATCCATGATGGAGGTTTCGCTGGCAGCATTGAAAGCCGCGTTGCAATTAGATGAAGCCAAAGAACAAAGTGAAGCCGCATGAGTCAACTTGTCGATAAATTAGAGAATGTAAAAAGGCGGTACACCGAAGTGAACGAACTTCTGTCCGATCCTTCCGTACTGGTAAATCAAAAAAGAAGCCGCGAACTCGGAAAAGAATTTCGCGACCTCGAACAGATTGTGAAGAAAGCGGACGAATACCTGAAGGTGTTCTACGATCTCGAAGGAAGCAAGTCCGTACTCGAAACCGGCGGCGATCAGGAATTAAAGGAACTTGCGCTCGCTGAGATGGAAGAATTGAAACCGAAATTGGAACGGCTTGAAGAAGAGGTGAAAGAACTTCTCCTTCCCAAAGATCCGAATGACAACCGCAATGTGATTGTAGAAATCCGCGGAGGCACGGGGGGCGAAGAAGCGGCACTCTTTGCGTCCGATCTTTACCGAATGTATGTTCGCTATGCGGAAAAAAGAAAATGGAAAGTTGACACGCTCGACTGGAACGAGACGGACAAAGGCGGGTTTAAAGAAGTTTCGCTCAGCATTGAGGGCGATGATGTGTACGGCACATTGAAATTTGAAAGCGGCGTTCACCGAGTTCAGCGTGTTCCTGAAACCGAAGCTCAGGGCCGGGTGCATACATCAGCGGCAACGGTTGCCGTGCTTCCGCAGGTAGATGATGTGGAAGAAGTCGTGGTGAATCCGGCTGACCTTCAAATTGACACATATCGTTCGGGCGGTAAGGGCGGACAAAACGTGAACAAAGTAGAAACTGCCGTACGAATCACGCACAAACCTTCGGGCATTATTGTCGCCTGTCAGCAGGAACGGTCGCAATTGCAAAACCGCGAACGTGCCATGAAAATGCTTCGGGCAAAACTGTATGAAATAAAATTGAACGAACAGGTTTCCCAGCAAGCGGCCGCGCGAAAATCGATGGTAGGAAGCGGCGACCGAAGCGATAAAGTCCGCACGTACAACTTTCCTCAAAACCGCGTCACTGATCACCGCATCGGGTTAACGCTGTACAACTTGGATCATGTTATTGACGGGGACATTGACCAGTTAATTGAACAATTGCGTCTGGCAGATAGAGCTGAAAAATTAAAAGAAGGCACGTCGGTATAAGTATTCATTGAAAATGATCAACTCGTAATTACCTTTTTCCTCTTCTTCTCAAAAAATTCTTTTACAATACCTCCGCATTCGGCATCCAGTACACCTCCAACAACATGCATGCGATGGTTCAGTTTTTTATTCTCGGTAATGTTCATCACGCTGCCGCACGCTCCCATTTTCGGATCGTAGCATCCGAAGACAATCGTTGGAATCCGTGAAAGGACAATCGCGCCGGCACACATCGGGCATGGCTCCATGGTCACATACAGAATGGAGTCCTTTAAGAATTTGTTTTCAAGATGCGCTGCCGCAGCCGTCAACGCTACCATCTCCGCATGTGCAGTCGGGTCATTCATCATTTCAATTTGGTTATGCCCTTTGGCAATGATGATGTTGTTGTGAACAACAATCGCTCCGACCGGCACTTCGTTTTTATCAAACGCACGCACCGCTTCTTTCAAGGCGGACTGCATCCAGCGTTCATGCAGCGTCATTTATCTTTTTTTTCTGTTTTAAATGGAGACAGCTCAACAAGATGGCCGACGGGAGAATCTGAAACTTCGTAGATTTGTGTAGCGGAAAATTCTTTTAAAGCATGGTTAATTCGTTGGGAAGCATTTTCAATTTCATCAACTTTTTTAAGAGCCTCGCCGTCCGTGATGTTCTTCCGCAGCAGGCGGGTGTATCCTAAAATAATCGCCAGAGGATTATTGATTTCATGCTTCAATGTCATGATGACTTCATGCAGCGTTTCAATCTGTGTTTCCTTTAATTCTATTTCATGCTGTTTCTCAATCATTTGTTTTTCTTTGATGTGAAGCATTTCGCGCAGTTCAATGACCCGCACCATCGCGTATGCCAATAGCCACATCCAAAACAACGTATCAAAATGCAGAAGCGCATCCGTTGCACCAAAATGTTTGTGCTTGAACTTAATGTAAAAATCCATGGTGGATATAAAGTAATAACCGTAAATAAAATAAGCGGCAAGAATTGCTGGGTACCGAAGAATAAAATCTCTGACAGCAGCGTAGGCTTTTTTCATAGAACCACCAGACCTCGTAATGTGATAACGAGTGATGCATTTGCAAGATAAGAACTTCTCTCTCCCAATGCAATGCAACATACACCAAAACCGAGCAGGATGCAAAAAAAATCCCGCACTGTGTGCGGGATTGTGTGCACCGGAAGGGAGTCGAACCCCTAACCCCCAGCTTCGTAGGCTGATGCTCTATCCAGTTGAGCTACCGGTGCGATCTTACACTTGCAGCATCTCAATATCGAAAATCCCTTTGGGATTGAGGTACCGATGCTAAAAAGTATCTTTGGAATACAAAAATACGAAAGAATTCGCTGTTGAGCAAGAATATTTCACTCTGAAGTGAACATTGCGATGTATAAATATGTACGCCGAAAAGAAAATGAATTCGTTTTAGAATTTTTTAGTAGTCTCTATTTATTCGTATATTTATCATAATCAAAAAGGAAACTTATCATCACGATGAAATCTCTCTCTATCTTTTGCGGCTCAAGCAGTGGCGCAAACGGAAAATATAAAGACGCAACACACGAATTCGGAAAACTTCTCGCCAAAAGAAATATCACGTTAATCTACGGCGGGGGGTCTTTCGGGCTCATGGGTGTTGCCGCCGATGCCGTCATGAATAGCGGCGGGAAAGTGATCGGCGTTATTCCCACCTTGTTAGTGGAAAAAGAAGCAGCAAAAAAAAATATCACTGAACTCCACATTGTTGCCTCCATGCAAGAACGAAAAGCTAAAATGATGGATCTTTCGGACGGCTTTTTAATTTTACCCGGCGGTGTGGGCACCTTAGATGAATTATTTGAAGTAATGGCGTTTATCAATTTGAAAGTGCATAAAAAGCCATGCG
>JAQUOA010000056.1 GCA_028749215.1 Bacteroidota bacterium | reverse complement strand
TCTCAATCAATCCGGAATTAAATGTAGCAGAAAGTTTTTTCATCGTCATCGGCAATGATTGAGAGCTGTCCCCGTATTCCTGAAATCCAAACAATGATTCAAACTTCGCGTACGGCTGTGCCGTAAACGGATTGGTGACAATATTTACCGAACCGCCGATTGCCGGCGGGCCGTAGAATGCACTTCCCGCACCACGCTGCACCTGCACATTCGAAGCGCTGGCAAGAATATCCGGAAAATCAATCCAATACACGTTGTGATCTTCAGGATCATTTTGCGGCACACCGTTCACCGTTACCGAAAGACGCCGCTGATCGAATCCGCGAAGAACAATGTAATTGTAACCGATGCCGTTGCCGCCGTCAGAATAGGAGATCATTGATGGAAGTGTTGAAAGAAGAACCGGCACGTCCTGCATTGAGTAACGCTGAGAGATGAGACCTTTGTTTAAGTTTGTGAATGTCACCGGTGTTTCACGTTCCTTCGCTTCCGTTGCTGTGACCAACACGGGAGTCATTTGATATTGGATTGAATCCTTTTCCTGTTGTTGAGCGGCACCCTGTGAGGTTAAAATTGCAATCGTAACAAACAGCAATTTCAATATGAATGTTTTTGTTTTTTGATTTTTCATAATTCTTTGTGCCTTTGAATCTTTGTGATAAAAAAGTATTTAAAAAGAAAAAAGCCGAAACTGAAAAAATACAAACGTATCAGTAACGGCTTTTTGATTTTAGAAAAATCAATGGTCGTTTCCCTACGCTGGTATTATCCAGATCAGGTGGTTCTGGTACGCTTTTGCGTACCATCAAGGGTATGTTCTCAGTTTCCCGTTTCGAAATCTCGAACCGGAATAACACCCCTAACGAATAAACTTATTGTGTGAAAGAACTATTGTAATATAAGGATGAAGGATGAATTATGAAAGAGGAAAAATTATGCCGCTTTACCAGTATGGGTATTGATTAAAGGCATTTCATCATAAGTGGTACCATGCAGTTTCCTGCCTGTCAAATCTTTTCTTACTCCACCCCATTGTTTAAAGAAGAATGGTACTTTTTTATTTCTACACTGTCTAAAAATTGAAGTAACCCATTCCGATTTCATCGGGCGTGCTTTGGGTCCGGATTCACCACCAACGATTACCCAATGAATTCCTTTCAAAGGTAATTTGTTTAATGGTCCTATTAATGGTTCTAATGACAGGAACCGAACTTTTGCAGGAACTTTCTGCAAATCAGAAACTCGCTCTATCACTCTTTCATCTTCAACACTAACACCAATCCAAATATTCTTTGCCCAAGGAAGTTCGGGTGCAACTTCTAGTAATCGTTGGCTTCGTTTTGTGAGAATTTGAAAAGTATGTTGCGGACATTTCACCATTGTTTCAAAAACTTTTTTAATATAATCGAGAGGAACTTTTTCATGAAAAAGATCGCTCATTGAATTCACAAATACAATTTTTGGTTCTTTCCATTTAAGAGGAGTATTTAACAAATCCGGTTGTAAAGTAACTTTAAACCCATTCTCATATCGCTTCACTCCCATCGCTTTTAAACGCTTTGCCATTCTTTCAGCATAACAGAATTTGCATCCAGCACTTATTTTTGAACAACCCGTGACGGGGTTCCATGTCATTTCTGTCCATTCGATATGGGATTTGGTAGCCATTATTTTTTGCCTTTATTCCTGTACTTGCCAAATATTTGACGAACAATATCTGCTGCAACTGGCTTTTGTGATGCAAAAAAAAGATAATAAATTACTGCACCATTTGTATTCCTCATTGGTATTGGGTCAGGAACATAGCTGAAACCTGCTTTTTCTTTCAATCTCTTTTGAAACGCTTTAGCCACAGTTAAATTATCCGTTTTCTCTAATAACCCAAACAAATTACTTTCAGTTCCATATGCCGCTTTTTGCCAAGATTCATCTCCCCAAAAACTGTTCATTCGATTAATTTGAGAATTATCAACATTATCTGGATTATTCCAAAGAACATTTCTATTCATGTCAGCCACGGGAAAATTTAGAAATATTTCCACACTCTTCATTTGTCCGGCATTGTATATGACATTCCAGTTTAAATGTAAACCATAAGGATCAAGTAAACAGAGAGCTCTTTTGTAATCCTTGTACAAACAATTTGGAAAAACCTTTTCTAAAAGAATTTTATTACAATCCTCATTATAAACTTGAACATTTTTATAGTTTGAAGTTAACTCTTTGAGAAATTCTGTTTTCTCACCGTCCAAATCTATCAAGTGAAACTCTCTAAACGGAGGGATAATTTTTAAAGCATTAATCGGGCTTCCTGGAATAATATCTTCTTTTGTTTTGGAGTAATGTAATCCAGCTCCCGCAAATGCGTCAATATAAATATGGTGAAAAGTCGGATTTGTCTGTGCAGACATAATAGTTGAGTACGTCTTAGCATATTCCCTTATTATATCCAACTTGATTTCTGACCAATATCCTATTTCATCAAAATCCATTTAAATTCTCCTTACAATTGATCCAATCTAAAATTCCAACACCACACCATTCTTCACCACCTTCCACACATGATTCACCCCGAAATGATACGGGATGTAGCGGTAATCTTTCACATCGTACACCACCACATCGGCCTGCTTACCGACTTCAATACTTCCTACCTCTTGTGAAAGTCCGAGAGCAGCGGCGCCGTTGAGCGTTGCGGCAGTAATTGCTTCTTCTGGAGTCATGTGCATTTGCGTGCATGCAATGGTAAGCATTATCTGCATTGAATAACACATAGCGCTGCCGGGATTGAAATCGGTGGCAATCGCCAACGGGATTCCGGCATCAATAATTTTTCGCGCCGGCGCGTACGGATGATTAAGAAAAAATGATGCGGCGGGAAGAACTGTTGCAACTGTTTGCGAATTTTTTAGCACCTCAATGCTTGCATCCGTCAATTGCTCAAGATGATCGACAGAAATTGCGTTATGCTTGGCGCCAAGTTCCGCAGCGCCAAAGGATGAAAGCTGATCGGCATGAAGTTTCGGGATGAGCCCGTGCGTTTTGGCTTCCAGAATAATTTGTTCCGTTTGGTGCAAATCAAAATATCCCTTCTCGCAAAAAACGTCCACGAACATTGCAAGATTTCGTTCGGCAATATATGGAAGCATGTAATTGCAAATCTTTTCAACGTAACCATTGTGATCATTTTTATATTCAGGCGGAAAAGCGTGAGCACCAAGAAACGTGGTAACCAGTGTCGCATAGTGATCGCGTTTCAGATCGTTCATCACTTCAAGAATTTTCATTTCGGCTTCCGGCGAAAGTCCGTAGCCGCTTTTTATTTCAATGGTCGTTGTTCCATGACGAAGCATATCAGTCAAGCGCCGTTCAGCCAGCCGATACAAATCGCGCTTGGATGCTTCGCGAGTCGCATTCATGGTCGATAAAATTCCGCCGCCTGCTTCAGCAATTTCTTGATACGTTTTTCCTTCGGCACGCATGGCAAATTCATGTTCACGGCTTCCGGCAAACACGGTATGCGTATGCGAATCTACAAACCCGGGGAGTACAACTTTTCCCTCCACATCAACCACATCAATATCTTCCACAGGTTTTAACTCATTCGCATTTCCTATTTTTTTTATGATGCCGTTTTCGATCAGCAATGCGGCATTTTCAAGAATATGTAATTCGCGCATTTGTTTGCCGGTCTTGCACCGCTTGCCGTTCGAAGCAACGGTCACTAATTGTCCGATATTTGTAATAAATAAATTCATCTTGTTTCTTTTATTGTTGAGAATCCTGCGTATCTTTTTTTGTATTACCGCTAGATATAAATCCGGTACACCGTAATACAGGGAGCTTGGGATACTTCGGAAATGCCGGATCGGTTTTCGATTTTTTACAAAGGTGAAATGTCACGTCTCGCTGAGAAACAATAGCAGAATGAAACACACAATGTTCGCACAAACCAATTGGCGTTTCCATCCCGCTGTTATATTTGAAGTCGCTTTTGAACGCGGGACAACAGCGCAAATGTCCGTTTAAGTTCACTTTCGATCTTCGTCAGTTGATCGAGCGATGTGCCGAGAATAGATTCGGATTTAATCTGTTCAACTTCCCTACACAGTACCGCAAGCGATTCGGCGCCAAAGTTTAAACCTAATCCGCGAAGTTTGTGGGCATTAAAGGTAGAATCCTTGACATTTTTTGAACGCATCGCCATGGAAAGCTCTTGAAATAATTCCATTGCCTGTTCCGGAAATGATTCTGCAAATGTGGCGATAAATTCTTTATCTGTTTCTTCCAATAATTCTTTTACGCGGTTGTACATCATCGTTTCAAGAACTGAATCCGAAAAGATGGTTTTTTGTTCGTGAATGAGAGCACCGTACGTCTGCAAAATGGATCGCAGCACTTCCAACCGCACCGGTTTACTAATATAGTCATCCATCCCTGCGTTAATACATTTTTCCCGGTCACCAACCATAGCATCGGCTGTCATCGCAATAATTTTAGGGCGAGAGGAATATTCCGATGCATTGACGATCAAGCGAGTGGTTTCCAGTCCGTCAAGTTCCGGCATGTGCAGATCCATAAAAATAACATCATATTTCTTTACTTTTAATAATTTCAGAACATGCGTTCCGTTGTCGGCAACATCGGATTCGTAACCGAGTTTTTGCAGCAGCCGCAGCGCCAGCTTTTGGTTTACGAGATTATCCTCGGCGACAAGAATTGTCAGGGGGTATTGTTCAGAAATTTTTTCATCGGAAACTATTCTATCCGTGGGTTTACTGTACTGAACCGCCGCATGGCTTGACAACACCTCCAGCAATGTTGAATACAACTGCGACTGCTTCAGAGGTTTCATGATAACAGCATTGAATAATGCCTTTCCTTCTTCAAGATGTTCGTTCCGAAGTGAGGAAGAAAACAAGATCAACGGCAGCGATCGGTTGTCTCGAACGGCCTGCATGGTTTTTGCCAATTCAACGCCATCCATTTCCGGCATATGGAAATCGAGAATGGCAACATCAAACGGATCGTTTGCTTTCAGCCAGCTCAGCGCTTCGTGGTGCGACGTTGTTGCACGGGGAACCATTCCCCAGTTGGTACATTGAATACTTAAGATATTCAAGTTTGTTTTATTATCGTCTACCAAGAGTACCCGTTTCCCCTGAAGCTCAGGAATTTTTCCGCGCACATATTTTCGCGGGGGTGCGTCTTTCGTATCAACCGTTGCAACAATAATTGTGAAATAAAAAGTGGAACCCTTCCCAAGTTCACTTTCTACCCACACTTTACCCCCCATTAATTCGCTGAGCCGTTTAGAAATTGCCAGCCCTAATCCCGTTCCGCCAAATTTTCTTGTGGTCGAAGCATCAATTTGAGAAAACATTTGAAAGAGACCGTGTAATTTATCCGCCGCAATACCGATGCCGGAATCTTTCACGGCAAATTGTAAATGCGTCACTGTGCCGGTCCGCCGAAGTTCATTGACAGAAACAAACACTTCCCCTTTTTCTGTGAACTTGATAGCATTGTTCACAAGATTAAGCAGTATTTGACGCAAACGAGTCGGATCTCCAATGATGAACGGCGGAACAGACGGATCGATGAGATAGAGCAAATCAATATTCTTTTCTACCGCGCGCCGTGCCACAAGATCAAATGAATCTTCGATGAGACTTTGCACTTCAATTGGCCGTTCTTCTAAGTCAAGTTTTCCGGATTCAATCTTTGAAAAATCGAGTATGTCGTTAATCAATGTCAGTAATGTTTCGCCGCTGGTGCGAATGATATCAGTGTATTCACGCTGTTCCGGCGTGAGACTGGTCTGCATCAATAGATCCGTCATGCCAATTACTCCATTCATCGGCGTGCGAATTTCATGGCTCATGGTTGCTAAGAATTGAGACTTCGCAATTGTTGCTGTTTCCGCAGTTTCTTTTGCTTTACGGAGGGCGGTTTCGTCATGCTTTTTTTCTGTAATATCTCTTGCTACGACCAGAAATCCGTCAACGGTATTTCCCCGCATAAGGAGTCTTACATTTTGGCCAAGAATGATTTTTTGTCCATCGTGCGACACAGCGGTAAATTCGTAATACGTTTGTAACTTTTTTGAGACTGCTTGCCGAAGATAAAACCGCTTTACCGTTTCCTTATCGTGCGCCTGAACAATATCAACATAATTCATTCCAACAGCCTCCTGTTCAGTATATCCAAACATTTTTAACCCAACGGGATTAAGGTAGGTAAGATTACCGTTACGATCCGTGCGATAAATAATATCGGTGGCATATTCAATAATCTGGCGGTAACGTTCTTCACTGTCCATCAACTGTTGTTCGGCACGTTTTTGTTCTGAAATATCGATGAATGCCGCCATAGCATAGCGCAGTTTCCCTTCGCCGTCATGAATAGGTGCACCGGTGACAAGCAGGGGTACAATTTTATCTTCGCGCCAAATTTCCACATCAGATACGGTGCTCCGTTCACCGGAAAGTGCACGTACAATAGGAAGTTTTTCCGGCGGGTACATTGTGTCTGTACTTTGAATATACGCTCGGTAGATTTCTGAAATATTTTCTGCCGACGCTGTGGGTTCAATTCCTTGTCCAAGAATTTTTTTTGCTTCCTCATTGGCGTAATATGGTTTTCCATCAGCAGTGAGAACATAGATACCGGCGGGAACGGCTTCCAAAAAATTAAAAAATTGTTTTTCGCTGTTGCGGATTTCTTTTTCCGCTTGCGTTCGTTGGTCAATCTCTTTATTCAGATATAAGAACACCAATAAAAGAATAACGACACTAATGATACCGCCGATGCCAATGATCGATAAAATTTGACGGGTACGGGTGTGCGATTCGTCGTACTGTTGAGCGAGAGATTGTTCTTCTTCTCCCTGCGAAGCAACAATAACGCTGTCGATACGACGTGTGATATTTTGGCTTTGTGCGGTGGGAAATAATTTTTCTGCGGTGATAAAATTTTTCGATTGAAAGCTGTGTATTTTTTTCCCGTCAAAGTCTTCGCGATCGATAAGGTAGGTGTTTAACAGTTTTAAACGCTGCTGTTGGGAAGAATCTTTGGCGGTTAGTCCTTGTGCTACAGCAAAAAATTGTTTTGCTGAATCGAAATTTTTGTAATAGCCATTTAAATATTGACTGTTGTTGGTGAGATAATATCCCCGTAATTGTGACTGCGCCAACGAAACATTGATCAGGATATGTTCCAGATTATGTTTCACTTCATACGTTCGAATAATCACATCGTTCGTGTCGGACAGGTGAAGTACGGTTTGAAACGATAAGAGACCCATTGCTGCAAGAATGCATAGGGCAAGGATAAAACCAAATAGTATTCGTTTGGAGAAGAGTGATTTCACATCAACGAACCTTAACCGTGATGAAGGCATATGAATGAAATAAACCTACTGAAAGATTGTTTGAAATCAAAACAGATCAACCTATCAGACCGGTGGAAAAATTACTGGATCATCGGAATATTTACATTCCATCGTTTCGCATTCTGAACAGCGCGGTCGTATCCCGCATCGGCATGGCGAAGAATTCCCATGCCGGGATCGTACGTCAATACTCGATTCAAGCGCTCGTCTGCTTCCGCTGAACCATCACACACAATCACCATTCCGTTGTGTATCGAATTTCCAATGCCCACGCCGCCGCCGTGGTGAACGCTTACCCAGCTTGCACCCCCAAGCGCATTAAGCATCGCTCCCAAAATAGGCCAGTCGGCAATGGCATCGCTTCCGTCTTTCATTTTTTCTGTTTCACGATTCGGCGACGCTACGCTTCCGCAGTCCAAATGATCGCGCCCAATAACGATAGGCGCTTTTACTTCTCCGGTGCGGACGAGGTCATTAAAAATTTTTCCCATCTTTGCACGCTCGCCGTAACCGAGCCAGCAGATTCGCGCCGGCAGTCCTTGAAACGCCACTTGTTTCTGAGCTTTTTCAATCCAATTGCAGAGTTGTTTATTGTGGGAAAATGTTTCCATCACGGCGCGGTCTGTGCGGTAAATATCGTTCGGATCGCCGGAGAGCGCTACCCATCGGAACGGACCTTTGCCATCGCAAAACAGAGGACGAATATACTCCGGAACAAATCCCGGAATATCAAAAGCATTCTTTACACCGTAACCAAATGCTTCGCCGCGAATGTTGTTGCCATAGTCAAAAACAATTTTCTTTTTTTTCTTCAATGTAAGCATTCCCTTTACATGTGCTGCAATTGATCCCTGCGCCAGCGCAATATACTTTTTGGGATTCTTCTTTCGCAGGTCGAGTGCTTTCTCATACGTCATGCCGGCGGGAACGTAACCATTTAAAGGGTCATGTGCTGAAGTTTGGTCGGTAACAATGTCGGGCAAAAATTTTCCGCGTGCGATGAGCGGAACTATCTCCGCGGCATTACCGAGCAACCCGACAGAAAGCGGCCGCTTCTTTTCTTTTGCATCTTTTATTATTGTCATTGCTTCGTCAAAACTGTCCGTCATCGTATCGAGGTATTTTGTTGCAAGCCGTTTTTCAATTCGCGCGCGGTCTACTTCTATAACAAGGCATGCCGCACCATTCATCGTCGCCGCCAGTGGCTGCGCTCCGCCCATACCGCCAAGTCCGGCCGTGAGTAAAAATTTCCCTGCAAGTGTTCCTCCAAAATGCTGTCGCGCAGCTTCGGCAAATGTTTCATAGGTTCCTTGAAGAATTCCCTGCGTGCCGATGTAGATCCAGCTTCCTGCAGTCATTTGGCCGTACATAGTAAGCCCGAGTGCTTCTAATCTTCGAAACTCATCCCATGTTGCCCATTTAGGTACAAGCATAGAGTTGGAAATTAAAACGCGCGGGGCATTGAGATGTGTTTGAAAGATGCCGACCGGTTTTCCAGACTGCACCAGAAGCGTTTCATTGTTTTCTAATTTTCTTAAACACTCAACAATGGAATCAAAACATTTCCAGTTGCGGGCGGCTTTCCCTGTTCCGCCATAGACAATAAGCTCCTGTGGTTTTTCCGCAACATCCGGATCAAGATTGTTCATCAACATTCTCATGGCAGCTTCTTGAATCCAGCTTTTGCATGAAAGTTGAGAACCGCGTGGTGCGTGTATTGTTCGATTGGTCTTCATACGATCTTTTTGATTTTATTGGCGAGGATAGAAAACAAAACTTGGGAAACTGTATTTGTCCGTGAAAAGTACGCAGATAACGTTCGAGCGGCAATAAAAAAGAAAAGGCAAGATGAGATCGCTCTCTCTCTTGCCTTTTTCTCCCCTGAAATAACACTAACGTATTGTTTAATGCAATAGTCAGTTGTTTTTCTGCACCAAGAAAGGAAAGAAGGATAAAAATGTCAACAGATATTTATTAAACAGTGATGCACTTGGGTTACAGTTGTATTTATGTCACATTTTTTTGTCGCATCGTCATGGAAGCGCATGGAAACATCAATTTTTGTCATACACGAAAAATATTTTTATTACCTTTAATCGCTCGAAAGGCGCACAATGACAATTTTTTTTATGCTGAAAATAATTTTTAACAATTGTATTACTGCACTTTGTCGCATTTATCTTTCCCCTTCTCTATATTCTTCCAATTATAATTAGGGAGAATATATGAAACGTACTTTGTGGATTTTTATTTTAGCTCTTCCGCTTCTTACCTACGGACAATCTTTTCAAGAGTTTTTCTTGGATAAAACGCTTCGGACGGATTTCTATCACACCGGCACCAAGGGAATGGAAATTCTTGCGTTGGATAAAACGTATGAGGAAGGAATCTGGTCGGGTAGTAAAACACAATTGCTGGATCATTTGAATTACGGCGAATACATGCTGCGCGTGTACGACGCTGCCACCGCTCAGCTTATTTACTCACACGGCTATTCGACTATGTTCAATGAATGGCATTCCACCGATGAAGCCCTTGCCGGGGTTGTCAAAACATTTCATGAAACTCTCCGCATTCCGTTTCCCAAAAATAAAATCCAACTGACCATTTCGCGCCGGGACAAGCAGATGATCTTTCACGAATTATTTTCTACGATAATCGATCCAAAAAATCCGACCGCCGTTAACACGCAGCATCACACACCTCAATTTCCATTTACAAAATTGATTGACAACGGCGCTCCGGACAAAAAAGTTGATCTCCTAATCATCGGTGATGGATATGCAAAAGCCGATATGCAAAAATTCCGGAACGATGCCAAACATTATTCCGATGTGCTCTTCGGAACCTCACCGTTCAAAGAACGAAAGAAAGATTTCAACGTGTGGATCATCGAGGCAGAATCAAAAGAATCCGGCATTGATAAGCCGGGAAAAAATATCTGGAAAGAAAATGTGCTGGGAACTATGTACGACACGTTCGGCTCTGCACGGTACATTCTTACCGAAGAAAACCGAACACTAAGAGACATTGCCGGTGAAGTTCCTTACGATGCCATCGCTATTTTGGTAAACGATAATCGTTACGGCGGCGGTGGAATTTACAATCTCTATAGTACATGCTACACACAGACGGATAAAAAAGGAATGGAGTGGCAAACGGATTATGTTTTCGTGCATGAACTAGGACATTCTTTTGCAGGACTTGGTGATGAATACTACACATCGTCTGTTTCCTACAATGATTTCTATCAATCAGGTGTTGAACCATGGGAGCCAAATCTTACTGCATTGCTCGATCCGAATAACGTAAAATGGAAATCATTTATTGATGCATCCACTCCTCTTCCCACACCATGGAAAAAAGCAGCGTACGATTCCATCGAAGCGCTGCGCGCAAAACTTGATAGGCTCGCACCTGATTATTATGAAAAAAGAGAGCCATTCTACCAAGCAAGCATGGATATTTTGAAAAGTGCCGAATATAAAAACAAAATTGGTGCATTTGAAGGGGCAGGATATGTTTCAAAAGGAATTTATCGTCCCTCAATCGATTGCAGAATGTTTTCGCTCAGTCTGGTTGGCTTCGATCCCGTGTGCAGTGCGGCGATTGAACGAGTGATTGATTCGTATGTGAAATAATAATCCTGGGCGGTAAGAGTCTTACTATGAAAATAATTTTGAACCAGCTCGGATCATTGATTCTTCCGATCAATGCGTTAATCATCATCCCGCTTCTTATTGAAAGAAATTTTACGATTGTTGCCGATATGGAATTTGCGGGAGGAATGGTTTTGGTTATAGCCGGAGTCATTCTTCTCATTATTACAATTTCAATGTTCATACGTATCGGCAGGGGAACTCTGGCACCATGGAGTCCAACAAAAAATCTCGTTATTGGAGGAGTGTATTCCTATGTGCGAAACCCTATGATTACGGGTGTGGCATGGGCGCTGCTGGGAGAGTCATTATTCTTTCACTCAACTGCACTGTTTACCTGGTTTATTTTGTTCTTCATCATCAACAGTATCTATTTTATTTTATCGGAGGAACCGGGTTTAGCAAAGAGATTTGGCGAGGAATATCTTGAATACAAACGCAACGTACCGCGATGGATTCCTCGCTTGACACCGTGGAAACCAAAGAGTGAATAGGTTCTGATATAGAAGCGCAGCATTTAATAGGAATATCCTCATAATTTATTTTGACTTCAGTTCCTTTTTTCCGTCTGTCAATTCATATAAAAATTTGCTAACTTTGTAGTGCAATGATACTCAAGAAAAAATACCACATCGGCATCCATCTGTAACGTCCTCGCAACGACGCAATTTCTTCTTTCGCAGTACCATCTACAATTCGTAGAATACTCTAAAAAAAATTTACCAACGAACTTTGCATTGACATGAGCATTTTGAAAGAAATTCAAAAACGGAAAACGTTTGCCATTATCAGCCACCCTGACGCCGGAAAAACAACGCTGACGGAAAAACTGCTGTTGTACAGCGGCGCTATTCACATAGCGGGAGCCGTAAAATCAAACAAGATTAAGAAAACCGCTGCCTCGGATTTTTTGGAGATTGAAAAGCAGCGAGGAATTTCGGTCACGACCTCCGTTCTTTCGTTCGACTACAACGGATACAAAGTGAACCTTCTCGACACGCCGGGGCATAAAGATTTTGCCGAGGACACGTACCGAACACTCAGCGCCGTTGACAGTGTTATTCTTGTGGTTGACTGCGTGAAAGGCGTTGAAGAGCAAACCGAAAAACTGATGCGCGTCTGCCGGATGAGAAAGACGCCGGTAATTATTTTTATCAATAAGATGGACCGTGAAGGACGAAATCCTGTTGAGCTGCTGGATGAGTTGGAAAGCAAATTGGATATCAGAGTTCGTCCGCTAAGCTGGCCACTGGGCATGGGTGCACTATTTAAAGGAGTGTACAATTTATACAAGAACACCTTCGCGTTTTTTGTCAGCAGCAAACAAACCGTGGAAGAGGACGTGCAAATTTTTGACGGCGTCAACGATCCGAAGCTTGATGATGCCTTTGGAAGAAACGCCGAAAAACTGCGGGAAGATGTTGCGTTGATCAACGGCGTGTACGAAGATTTCGATATTGAAAAATATCTTTCCGGTGAAGTAGCGCCGGTATTTTTTGGCAGTGCGTTGAATAACTTCGGCGTGAAAGAATTGCTCGACACCTTCGTCTCCATTGCCCCCTCGCCGAGAAAACGAGAAACCACGCAAGGAGACATCGAGCCGCACCACAAACACTTCAGCGGATTTGTCTTTAAGATACACGCCAACCTCGATCCGAAACACCGTGATAGAATTGCGTTCCTGCGCGTCTGCTCCGGAAAATTTGAACGCAACACATTCTATCATCACGTACGATTGAATCGTGACATGAAATTTTCAAATCCTGCCAGCTTTATGGCGCAGACCAAGAGTCTGCTGGAAGAAGCGTTTCCCGGAGATGTGATCGGCTTGTACGATTCCGGAACATTTACCATCGGTGATACGCTGACGGACGGCGAATCTTTTATGTACAAAGGAGTGCCGAGGTTTTCCCCCGAAGTATTCCGCGAACTTCGCAACAGCGATCCGTTTAAAACAAAGCAGTTGGAAAAAGGAATCAGCCACCTTACCGACGAAGGACTGGCGCAAATGTTCACCCAAAATGTCGGGAACAGAAAAGTGATCGGCGTGGTCGGCGAATTGCAATTTGATGTATTGAAGTACCGCCTCCTGCACGAGTTTGGAGCAAGCTGCGAATTTGTACCGATCAATGCTCACAAAGCATGCTGGGTTCAGTTCGACGATAAAAAAGATGTTGAAGAACTCTTTCACATCCGGTCGCACCATCTTTACTATGATAAAAATAATAAATTAGTGTACCTTGCGGAATCGGAATACTCGCTTCGCATAGCTATGGAGAAAAATCCGAAGGCGCGATTCCTGTTCAGCATTGAGCATAATGACCAAACATTAGATTTAGAAAAAACAGCGTAATGGTTTCCTAAAAAATTCTATCGCAGGAATTATATTATGATGACAGGCTCATTCAATTTCTTTTTACATCTGATCGTTTTTGGATCTGTCGTCGGCGTATTTGTCTCTCTCTACATTCTTGAATATAAGACGCGAATTGAAAAAGAATGGGAACGCAAATTGTTCATTGGGGGAATCATGCGCACCATCGCTTCGATCACCCCATTCAATATTCTTCTTCTCGCCATAACTGGTTTCGGCAATATGGTCAATCGATATGGATTGAATTCACCATGGCCTCAGGAGCAATGGCTGATGGTCAAGATTGTGTTGTTTGTGATTTTATCCGCTAATGCTTTGTATGTCGGTCCCCATCTTAATATGAATCGCGCACGCTTGATTAAATCGGTTGCTGAAAATAGTGCTCCTGTCGATGTTGACAAGCAATTTGCGCTTCACAACAAAAAAATTTCTCTTTTCCTTCTTATCCAAACAGTATTGCTGTTGGCGATAGTTCTGTTGTCAGTGTTTGGAGATGGAAAACACCCCGGTATCTTTTAAATCAGCGTTAAGAAATCTTCCTTTCTTGTTGAATTAATTTTATTCCTCTCGTGATTTTACCGTGAGTAAAGCGTACATTCCTCCTACCATTTTAGGAGAATGTTATGAAGCGCCGCGCTGCTATTTTCTTGACAATATTTTTTTGCATCACCTC
>JAQUOA010000257.1 GCA_028749215.1 Bacteroidota bacterium | reverse complement strand
ATCGTGCGTCTTTACGGGTGAACTTATCAAGTGTTTACAGGTCACCAGTGTGCTGGAAGAGATTGAATTAATGACACAAGTGGAGGTATAGCATGCAAGTAAAAGAAGCGCAAGTTTTGTATGACGTTCGGGGTAAAAAAACCCATGTCGTGTTACCAATAAAAAAATATGAAGAAATTCTTGCGAGGCTTGAAGACGCCGAAGATATCAAAGCAATAAAAGAGGTCATGCATGAAAAGACTATCCCTTGGTCTGAAGTAAAGAAGCAGTTACGTAAGAAGAACTAAATGTATTCACTTGAGGTAACATCCACTGCACGGAAAGATATATTTAGACTTCAGCCGGATATTCAAGCGCAAATTGAAACGACGTTAGATAATCTCATCAGTAACCCAAGACCACACATGTGTAAAAAATTAAAAGGACTTCCCAGCATGTGGAGGGTTCGCATTGGAGATTATAGAATATTATATAATATTAACGATACACGGAAACAAATCACCGTTTACAGAATTCTCCACAGAAAAGATGCTTACAGATAACCAATAGAATTATGACATCACGCGAAGTTCGACAATCATTTTTAGATTTTTTTAAATCGAAGCAGCATACCATTGTTCCCAGTGCGCCGGTTATTCCCCACGGAGATCCCACGCTGCTGTTCACCAATGCAGGGATGAATCAATTCAAAGAAATTTTTCTCGGCACAGGAAAACGGGACTACACCCGCGCCGCCGATACACAAAAATGTATCCGCGTCAGCGGTAAACATAACGACCTCGAAGAAGTCGGACGCGACACATACCATCACACGTTGTTTGAAATGCTTGGCAACTGGTCGTTTGGCGATTACTATAAAGAAGAGGCCATTGCGTGGGCGTGGGAATTGCTGACAAAAGTTTGGAAAATGCCGAAAGAACGGCTCTGGGTGACGGTCTATAAAACGGACGAAGAAGCTGAAAAAATTTGGCACAAATACATCGATCCTTCTCGCGTTCTGCGTTTTGGTGAAAAAGAAAATTTTTGGGAAATGGGAGACACGGGTCCATGCGGTCCATGCTCTGAAATCCATATTGATCTGACGCAGCGCGGTGATGCACCCGCCTCGTTGGTGAATGCCGGCTCTCCCGAGTTGATTGAAATCTGGAATCTTGTCTTCATCCAATACAACCGTGAAGCGGATGGATCGCTGAAAGATCTACCGGCAAAGCATGTTGATACTGGAATGGGATTTGAACGCGTCTGCGCGGTGATGGAATCGATGAAGTCGAATTTCAAGAAGGCTCCGTCAAATTACGACTCCGATGTTTTCACACCGCTCATTTCAAAGATCGCTGCCATTGCCGGAAAAAAATACAGCGCCAGCCATTCGGATATTGATGTTGCCATGCGGGTCATTGCCGATCACGTTCGTGCGCTGACATTCGCCGTTGCTGACGGCGCCACTCCATCTAACGAAGGACGCGGATACGTGCTTCGACGAATTCTTCGCCGCGCATCGCGATGGGGACGAAAGTTAGAGTTGCATGAACCGTTCATGTTTCAACTCGTGCAAACGCTTGTCGACACTATGGGAGATGTATTTCCTGAAATCATCGAGAATCAAAAACATATCGAGCGGGTCATTAAAAGCGAAGAAGAGAACTTTAACCAAACACTCGACCGCGGTTTGGAAATTTTTGAGCAAGCAGTGGACGACTTAAAAAATTCAAAAGAATTTCCCAGCGAGATTGCTTTCAAGCTATACGATACATTCGGTTTCCCGCTTGATCTAACACAACTTCTTTGTTCAGAAAAAGGATTGAGTGTTGATGTTGATGTATTTAATAAATTAATGGAAGGTCAACGTGAACGATCGAGAAAAGCAGAACTACAAGTTGGGACAGAAGATAATTATTCTTCGGAAATAGCTGAAAGTAAATTAAGAGCTTTGAATTTAGGTACTGCCATTTTAGACAAAAGTTTTATATTTGAAGGTTACGACGTTTTAGAAAGTAAAGTTAAAGTTCATTCTGCTGTTGATGATCTTGTAGTTTGCTACAATACACCTTTTTACGCAAAATCGGGTGGGCAGGTAGGAGATCAAGGCACATTTATTTTTGGAGGGAATGAATTAAAGGTAGTAGATACACTAAAATCTGGGAAGACTCATATCCATATTCTCAGCAAACCTTTTGATTGGCCAAAAGACGCTGTATTTGTTTCTGCAAAAGTTGATACGATCCGCCGACATTCTATTGAACGCAATCATTCCGTGACGCATTTGATGCATGCCGCGCTGCGAAAAGTTTTAGGAACACACGTGCACCAGGCAGGCTCGCTGGTCTCTCCGGAACATTTGCGTTTTGACTTCGCTCATTTTGCCAAAGTCAGCGAACAGGAATTGCAGGAAATTGAATCCATCGTCAACGAGAAAATTCACGAAGCAATTCCACTTCAACACCATCGGAACATTCCTTTTGAGGAAGCAAAGAAGATGGGGGCGTTGATGTTCTTCGGCGATAAATATGGAGACAAAGTGAACGTAGTGCAGTTCGGCGACTACAGCAAAGAATTCTGCGGCGGCACGCATATAAAGAATACGAACGATATTGGGTTCTTTAAAATTAAAATGGAAGGAAGCAGTGCCAGCGGCATTCGGCGTATCGAAGCAGTGACACATTCCTATGCGCTTGAATATCTTGTCCTGCAAAACAAAACATACCGTGAACGCATTGAACATGCGTACGATATTATTGATGCGATTCAAAACATACATAAAGAACTGAATGGCTCTTCCCCGCTGACAAACGAAGAGGCGCTCGGGCTTGACGAACATCTTCGGACATTTGAAGACATCCCAAGCCTGCCGGATACTATTGTCGCAGAAGAATTAAAGAATGAATTCTCTGCTCAACGCAATCGATTCCATGAGTTGGAAAATTATATTTTGACCCTCAGTGAAAAGAAAAAAATTATTGAACGCGAGCGTGCAAAATTTGCTGTCCGTTCGGCGAGCACGGACATTGATTCCTACATCCAGAAAGCGGAAACGTTCAACGGCATTAAGCTCGTTTGCTCAAAAATTTCTGCCGGCGATATGGATTCGCTCAAATCTCTCGGCGATGCGCTTCGCTCCAAGCTTGGCAGCGGTGTCGGACTGCTTGCGTCGGTTATTGATGATAAAGTGGCGCTCGTGTGTGTCGTCAGTGATGATCTGATCAAATCAAAAAATCTTCAGGCAGGAAAACTTGTCGGAACAGTGGCTAAGCTTCTCAATGGCGGCGGAGGCGGCAAACCTCACCTTGCTACTGCCGGCGGAAAAGATGTTGCAAAGTTGGATGAAGCGTTGGCTAACTTTCCCGATATTCTGAAAGGAATGCTCAAATAATGTCAATTTATCAATCGCTGCTGGCCGCTTCAAAACAAAAAGGTGCAGGGTATCTTGTCCTTATTGATCCTGATAAAATGGATGAAAAACAAATTCCGCAGTTAACGCAAACGGCTTCCGAAGCGGGTGTTGATGCATTTCTTGTCGGCGGCAGTTTGGTTGTGGACGATTCTTTTGAACGATGCATTCAAACATTGAAAAAACATTCGACGATTCCCGTCATCATATTTCCGGGAAGTGTGATGCAAATTTCTGCTTCAGCAGATGCTATTCTTTTTTTAAGTCTGCTGAGCGGAAGAAATCCGCAGCATTTAATTGGCGACCAGGTTGCAGCGGCACCAATCATAAAAAAAATTGGACTAGAGGCTATTTCTACAGCCTATATGCTTATCGAATCCGGCAAGACAACGTCGGC
>JAQUOA010000256.1 GCA_028749215.1 Bacteroidota bacterium | reverse complement strand
TGGATGAACTTCGTAAAATATTTGCCGGCATGGCAGAATATCAGGTTGTAGGTATATCCGGCAATAGGCTTGATATATCGACCAAAGCTTCCGGCGTTAAGAGAACAAGCATGGCAATGTCCAGCGCGCTGGATATTACCGAATTTGCGGCTGAGAATATTTTCCCGGCTCAGTTTGTCTACTACTCCAAAAATCCGATCGGGAAAGTAACGTTAGAAAATACCGGCAAAGCAGATATCAAAAATATTAAAGCAAAGATTTTTATTCCGGCATATATGCAAATGGCATCGGAACAGGTGATTCCGGAGTTGAAAGCGGGAACGAAGCAGACATTCAATGTTTCGGCCACATTGGATAAAGAAAAATTATTAACGATTACCGAAAACACTCTTGCACAGATTAAAGCCGAGATCAGCTATAACCAGGCAGGAGAAGAAAAAGTTCGCAGCATTACAAGACCGGTGACGATCTACAATAGAAATTCGGTGAGTTGGAATAAACCAAATCAAATCGGTGCATTCGTAACGTACAAAGACCCTGCCGTTGAAAATTTTTCTCGCAGTGTTATTGGCAATGTAAAATTTGATGCGAGCGTTTATCCTAATGCATCACGTAACATGGTCAATGCCATGAAGACGTGGGATGCCGTGCGAGCGTTCTCAATCAATTATGTCACGGATCCTTGGGTTGTTGCCGAAGGAGATGTGCTGGATGAAATTCAATATCCGCGCCAAACATTGGCGAAAAAAGCAGGGGATTGTGATGACAGTTCCGTGCTGCTTTCTGCTTGTCTGGAAAATATCGGCATCCATACCGCACTGCTTGGGACAGCAGACCATGTGTTCATTATGTTCGATACGGGAGTGAATAAGAAAAATGCATCGCGCGTAAGCTTGAATGAGCGGGAGTACGTTATCCGTGATAACGCTGTATGGATTCCGCTTGAAACAACGATCATCAACAAATCGTTTGCTGAAGCATGGCATGTCGGTGTTGAAGAGTATTATAAAACTGTTGATGCAAAAGGGAAACTGGATGTGATTGATATTCGGAAGGCATGGGAAACATCGCCCCCGACAAATCTTGCAAGCGATGAAAAGATTTCAGCGACTCCGGCCCAAGCTGAAATTGAAAAACTGCTGACGGAAGATTCAAGAACAATGGCGGCTGCTTCCAACCAAATGCTTGATGAAAAAGTGAAAGCATTAAAAGCAAAGAACGATGAAAAATCGTCGAACGAAGCGGCAATGATTCTTGCGAACGCCGGAAAATATGATGAGGCCATTGCTGTCATCACAATGTTTACATCGGCATCTGCAAGCAATAACCGGGGAAATATTTATTTGTTGAAAGGCGATTCTCTGAATGCCTACAAGAGCTACACCGAGGCGGTAAAAGCAGATGCGAAAGATGGAGGAATTGATTTGAACATGGGCTTGCTGAAATACCTCGGCGGCGATCATTCAGGGACCGTTGAATCGTTTGCCGATGCAGTGTCAAAATTTCCCTCACAGGAACAAGCGTATGCCGAACTTGGAATTGACAACATTGTAGCAGAAATAAATCAAACCCGCGCCGCACAAAAAAATGTGGTGATCGATAAAGGAGAGCTGCAAAATCTATTGCTCAATGCGCTGCAGGATTTGCAGGCGCGAAAGGATGCACGCACTGTAAGCCGACAGGTACGACGCGGAGAAAACCGGTTTGTCTTTGGCGGCCGCCGCGGTATCGATCCGACGGCAGCAGCGAATATTAAAGATTTTCTGTACTGGAAAATGTAATTAGCAGTGCGCTGATATTTTTGAACGTTACCCTCTCCATTGAGGGTAACGTGTTTTAAAGTTCCGATCTTTCCACTATCTTCCGGTGATTACTTATGAATAAAAAACTCGTGAAAACTCTCTTCGGAATTCTTTTTACGTTTCTTTCCATTGCGGTGACGATCTTACTTTTTCGATTTGATTTTTTCCAATCGCTTGAACGAAAGGCGTATGACGCAATGCTTCGAGCGCGCGGTGAACGCCCTCATTCTCAAAATGTTGTTATCGTTCGGATCGACGAGTACTCCATAAAAGAGTTGGACTATCCGATTCCGCGCGATAAATTTGGGACATTGCTTGCCATCCTTGCACAAAATGGTGCTACTGCCATCGGAGTTGACGAAATTTTTCCTACCGTGAAACAGGACAGCGCCTCACGATATCAAAACGAAAAATTCCTGCTCTTCCATAGTTATGCACCGAATGTCTATCATGCCATCGGTCCGTTTGTTCCGAACGATATGGAAGCGGGAGAACGACGCCCCATTGATAAAGAGGCGTACAAAATTTTGCATCCTTACTCCGTCCCGCTGCACGGTAAAAAATTTCCGTTTCCTCAAGCAACATACATTGACGAGCGGCCGTTTGATTCGTTGGCAAGTTTAGCGGCAGGTGTTGGACATATTCTTTTGCATCCCGATTCTATTGACGGCATTATTCGCGCTGTCCCGTTTTTTGTAGAATATGGCGGTGATTACTATCCCACATTCGGTGCGGCATTGGCGTTTGCCTCCGCACAAGTTGATTTAGAGAAAGTGACTGTTGAAGAAACCGAAACCGGACTTGTTGTCCACGCGGGACAATTAGAAATTCCACTTCAAAAAAACGGCGATCTGCAAATTGATTATGCCGGCGTGAATGACATCTACAAACAATTCTCGCTCCAAGAAGTGTTGGACGCTTTTGTGAAGCAGGATACGAAAACACTTTCTGTCTTTAAAAAAGCTGTTGTCATTATTGGCCCCACAGCACGTTCTATTGGAGACCATAATCCGACCCCGCTTTCGGATATTTCGCCGAACTGTTTTGTCCATGCCAATGTGTACGACCAAATTATGATGGGGAAGTATATTACCACCGCTCCTTTGTCTTCGCAATTAATGCTTTTGATAATTATCGCATTGATTGTTTCGATTGCTGCAATCTTACTAAAGCTGAGATGGAGTGCACCAATCGGTGTTTTACTCATCATTGGATATTTATGGTTCGCGTACTCAACGTTTACCAATTCCGGCGAAGTGTACTATTTAGTGGAGCCGCTCTTTGCGTTATTTTTCTGCTACGCTTCGGCGATGAGTTTTACGGCAGCAACAGAAGGAAGGCAGAAATCGCAGATCAAAGGGATGTTTGAAAAGTATGTGGATCGTTCTGTCGTACGGCAGCTCATCGATAATCCCGCACTGTTGAAACTTGGAGGCGAAGAGCGCGAGATTACCACGATGTTTGCCGACATTGAAGGCTTTACGCGCATGGCAGAAAAAATGGGGCCGCAAAATACAGTAGGGATGCTGAATTCGTACCTGACAGAAATGACGAATGTAATCACAGAAGAGTACGGAACGATTGATAAGTACATCGGTGATGCGATTATGTCATTCTGGGGAGCGCCTCTTGAAGACAAAGACCATGCATACCATTCGTGTGCGGCAGCCTTAAAGATGCAAAAGAAACTGTTGGCACTTCACACCAAATGGATTCATTATGGGCGCCCGGTTGTGAACCAACGGATTGGAATCAACACCGGAAAAACTGTAGTGGGAAATATGGGAGCGGAAGCACGATTGAATTACACCGCCATCGGCGATGCAGTGAATCTTGCTTCGCGCCTGGAAGGAGTGAACAAAGAATACGGCACACGTTTGCTGATGAGCGGCAACACGTACAAAAAAGTTCACGACAAAGTCCTTTCGCGCGAAATGGATTTGGTAATTGTGATGGGAAAAACCGAACCTGTCCGCATTTACGAATTGATTGCTCTTGC
>JAQUOA010000255.1 GCA_028749215.1 Bacteroidota bacterium | reverse complement strand
CCAGGAATTTATCCGGCGGCCGGAGTGCGCAGAATTGGCAACCGAGTTCACGTACGTTGTGGTGAAAGGCGGAGAGCAGGAGGTTGCCGTTATTTTTAATATGAATCATTTTTCTTCCGGCAATCGGCAGGAAGTAAACCGGCTTTCAAAACAGCTGACGAAAAAAGTGAAAGCGGTAAAAGCGGTATTTGTTTTTTTAGATGAATCACGGTCAAAGTATTATCTTTCCAGTTCTCCTAAAAAAAATGAGGGCGAAAACCGCCGTCCATTGCAAAAACTTTTCGGTACGGACAAACTCTTTCATGCCGTTGGCGGCAAGAAATTTCTGTATTCTCCTCTTTCCTTCTCACAAACAAACCATTCTATTCTTGAACAGTTTATTGACAAAGCCAAAGAATTGCTGGAACTGGAGATAGAAGATTTGCTGCTCGATTTGTATTGCGGGTACGGCCTTTTTTCAATATGCCTGGCTGAAAAAGTAAAAAGTGTTTTAGGTGTCGAACTTTCTCGCTCTTCCATTAAGGACGCTATTGAGAATGCACAGCGCAACAAAGCAGCGAATTGCCGATTTATCCCGGCCGATATTTCCGAAGAATCGCTGCACAGATTATTTCCACCGCAATCCAAAGCAAAAATAAAAGTTTTATTCGACCCGCCAAGAAATGGAACTTCTGACGGTGTGATTGAATTGATCGCATCAAAAAATCCGGCAAAAGTTCTCCATATCTTTTGCAACGTGGATATCATGCACAAAGAACTTGAACGGTGGAAGCAGTCGGGTTACGTTCCGGTGATTGCACAACCGTTTGATATGTTTCCTGGAACAAGTGAAGTAGAAATGATGGTTGTTTTGGAAAAGCCAACAAGTTAAAAGGATCGCAAATGGCTAAATGTTTTTTCTTGCCGCTCGTATATATCATTCTTACTCTATCAGCTTTTGCACAAAAAGAAATACCGTACGGCTCCAACTCGAAAGCCGGGCATTATGTTCATGTCAACGATATTCAACTCTATTATGAAGTGTATGGTAAAGGAGAAGCTCTTTTGCTGATGCATGGCAACAGCGGATCAATTGCGTCGTTCAGTAAATTTATTCCTTTCCTCTCCAAACAGTTCAAAGTGATTGCGGTTGACAGCAGAGCGCAGGGACGTTCAAGCGATTCGAACAAAGAACTGACTTTCGAGTTGATGGCTTCCGATATGAAAGAGCTGCTCGACCAATTGCATCTTGATGGTGTCTATGCTGTAGGTTGGAGCGATGGTGGAATTGTCGGGCTGCAGCTTGCGTATGCCTATCCACACAAAATTTCTAAGTTGGTGGCAATCGGTGCAAACTTTGTTGCGGATTCAACAGCGCTTTCTCCTGATAATTTTGATACGACAAAAATTCGATGGTATCATAATCTTGACTCGTCTGAACAGAAAAATATTATTTCTCAATCACACTTCCCCGAATGTGCACCGCTTATCTTTGATAAGCTCATTAACCTCGATTTAAAATATCCAAACTTTACCATTGAACAACTTGCCAGTATTAAAACACCCACTTTGGTTGTGGCAGGAGATCACGATATTATAATAGATACCCACACTCTCAAATTATTTCACGCATTGCCTCATTCACAACTCTTCATTGTGCCCGGAAGTCCGCACCATGTGCCTATTGCAAAACCGAAGTTGCTGAGTGATGTAGTCGTTGATTTTTTGATTAGGTGAAGTAACGACAACTGCTCTTTATATTCACTCTGGATTAATGCGGGGAAGTTACTATATTTAGAAAATTAGTTTCACTTTACTAAAGGAGGATTCCCCTATGCTCACCGCACCATTACTCAAAGCGTTGAACGAACAGATTAATCACGAGATGTTCTCGTCGTACCTCTATCTCTCCATGGCAGCGTACTGTGAAGCCAAGAATTTTTCCGGCTTTGCACAGTGGATGCGGATGCAGAGCAGTGAAGAAACAAAGCACGCCATGAAGCTGTACGAATATGTCCACAGCCGCGGCAGCGCGGTAACTTTGCTTGCCATTGCCCAGCCGCCGACAGAGTTTCATTTTCCGGTAAAGATGTTTGAACAGGTGGTTGAACATGAAAGAAAAATTTCCGGTTCCATCACCAAACTATATGAGCTTGCGATCAAAGAAAATGATTATCCGACACAAGTCATGCTGCAATGGTTCATCACCGAACAAGTGGAAGAAGAAAAAACGGCTGTCGGTATTGTAGAGCAATTGAAGATGGTTGGTGATTCACCCGTCAGCATTATGATGATGGACAGACAATTGGGTGCGCGCAGCAATGGGTGATGTTTTTAGAAGGTCGGATCAGCGATCCGGCCTTCTATCGCAAGAGCATGACCTCTCTTGACTTCATCTTGAAAAAGGTGGTACATTGGTACGGCAAGCCAACGAAAGGAGGCGCGCTATGAAACCTCTACTATTTCTCTTCTGTCTTTGCTTTTTTGCAGCATGCTCATCCTCAGAACAAACTACAGAACTCACACTTCCCAGATTGCTCATTCAACATCCCCTTCCCGCATTCCCAGACCGGATACTGACGTCGCAATTAAAAATAGATTTAGAAATCCAAGTTGCGGAAGACGGGTCGGTTCGAAATGCGCGGCTCGCACGCAGCAGTGGTAATTTGATGTGGGATTCTCTCGCCATCGAAAGAATTCGGCAATGGCGTTACTCGCCTGCACTGCACAAAGGTCAGCCCGTACGGTTGTGGCTGCGCCAACCCGCAGTTGTGCAATTTGTGAACCCGACAAATCTCTACCTTGCAGAAATTGTCTCCCTTACTATGGACAATGCAGATTCAGCGTACCGTTTGCTTACGCAAGGAGCGGATTTCACCGAAGTCGTTTTGCGATACTCCGTCGGTGCTTCGCGTGAAAAGAATGGAATCATCGGAGAAGTCAATATTCAATTGTATGCCGACAACGTTCAGCATCTGCTGGCTGATCTTGGCATAGAAAACTTTTCCAAGCCGGTGCAGTACGGTGACCGCTATGTGATTTTTAAGAGGATGAAGAAATAATGATGTCAATGAAATGTTGTTATGATTGTCTTAGAAAATTTTGCTATTTGACATCATGAAGTGAATCTATATCTGCAATTGACCTTCAAGGCAATTTTTCCTACCATAAAATAATTACAACCACCACTTGAAAAATCTTGTCTACTATGAAAAAATATTTTTTCTTCTTCACCTTTGTTCTGACTTTGTCGTTAACCTCAAATTCACAAACATCATCATTCACACTGGCGCCGTTGTTCACGGATAGTCTTGTACTGCAGCAAAAAAGTGATGTTCCAATCTGGGGTAAAGGAACACCAGGCGTGAAGATTTCTGTCGCGGCTTCGTGGGGGAAAAAAGGGAGCGGAATTGTCCAACCCGACAGCAATTGGATGTTGAAAATAAAAACTCCAAAAGCGGGCGGCCCATTTACAATCTCGTTTTCTTATGGTGACAGCATAACGGTATTGAAAAATATTTTGATCGGCGAAGTGTGGCTTTGCTCCGGACAATCGAACATGGAAATACCGCTCGAAGGATGGCCGCCAAACGATACGATTGCCAATTCGGCAAATGAAATTCAGCAGGCGCACTTTCCAAAAATCAGAATGTTTATGGTACAACAGACAATTTCAACCGTACCGAATTTTGACTGCATCGGTTCGTGGAAAGAATGTACGCCGGAAGCAGCGGCAAAATTCAGCGCCACAGCGTATTACTTTGGAAGAAAATTATTTCAAGAGTTGAAGGTGCCGATCGGATTGATACAATCTACATGGGGCGGTA
>JAQUOA010000254.1 GCA_028749215.1 Bacteroidota bacterium | reverse complement strand
TTTTTCATTCGCGACGAAATTGTTGTTCCCAATATGGGAAGAGGGGGATTAAAATATCTGCCCTACTTGTTGACCACATTCTTTTTTATTCTCGTGATGAACCTGCTTGGACTCATTCCGTACGGTGCGTCGGCTACGGGTAATGTCAGCGTCACGGCCGGCTTGGCGATTATCGCTTTTCTCATGATTCAATTTTCAGCGATTCGTGCGCAAGGATTTGGACACTACCTGGCTCATCTTACGGGAGGTGTGCATTGGTTGTTATGGCCGATTATGATTCCCATTGAAGTGCTGGGACTTTTTACAAAACCATTTGCACTCTGCATTCGCCTTTTTGCCAACGTGACGGGCGGACACATTGTTATCCTTGCTCTCATCGGACTTATTTTTGTTTTTAAAACAATTGCTGTCGCACCGATTTCGGTGGCATTTGCCCTTGGCATTTACATGCTTGAACTGTTCGTCGCATTCCTGCAAGCATACATCTTTACCATGTTAACATCGCTTTTTATGGGATTAGGCATGCAGACTGAAGGTCACAGCGAAAGTCATCACGGTCATTAAATTTTTTTTAATACACTAAAATCTAAACTTATCTTTCATAGGAGAATATTATAATGGAATCAATCGGTCTTGGTTACTTAGCAGCAGGAATTGGCGCGGGTATATCAATTATTGGAGCAGGTATTGGCATTGGTAAACTTGCAGCAGCAGCAATGGAAGCAAGCGGACGTCAACCGGAAGTTGCTGGTCAAGTTCGTACATCAATGTTAATTGCAGCAGCACTCATTGAAGGTGCAACATTCTTTGCTCTTGCTATCTGCATTATTCTTGCCACAAAGTAATTTTATTTATGGAGCGTCGGCATTTAGTAAAACCATTATTGTGGTGAATGCCGGCCTTTCAACAAACAAGAGAATTCTATGTTAGATATTAATCCCGGTTTAATTATTTGGACCATCATCACGTTCGTGCTGCTTGTGGCGGTGCTCGGTAAATTTGCATGGAAGCCATTGCTGCAGGCACTGCAATCTCGCGAACAGGAAATTGCCAATGCGTTGAAGCAGGCGGAAGAGGCAAGAAAAGATGCGGAACGAATGATTCATGAAAATCAGCTCGCCATGCAAAAAGCAAACGCCGATACGGCGCGTTTAATTGCGGAGAGCCGAGAAGTGGCAGAACAGCTGAAGAAAGATATTATTGCCAAGGCAAATGAGAGCGCCAAAAAAATGATGGAACAGGCGAAGGAAGAAATTTCGCGCGAGAAAGATTCCGCCATGGCTCAGCTTCGCAACGAAGTTGCCGATCTTTCTATTGCTGTTGCCGAAAAAATTCTTGATGAATCGCTCGATGCATCGAAACAAAAGAAGATGGTGGACAAAGTTATTCAACAAATGCAGAACAACTAAGCATGAGTACTCTACGAGTCGCACATCGTTATGCGTCTGCGCTGATGGCGTTGACCAATGAGCAAAAAAAAGCGGATGTCATTTCCGGCGATCTTTTGATTGTGAAGAATGCGCTGGATGCCTCTCACGAATTACAGCGTGTGCTCAAAAGTCCGATTGTCAGCAAGGATAAGAAGAAAGCCATTCTTGCAGAAGTATTTAAGAAGACCGGTGATTTGGTGCAGCACTATATCGGCGCCATTGTGACGAAGGGACGCGAGGATATTCTGCACGAAATTCTTACGCAGTATTTTATTTTGCTGGATGAGAAATTGGGCATTGTTCGTGTAAAAGTAAAAACCAGTGTTGATTTTTCATCCAAACAAGAAAAAGATCTTCAAAAGCAATTAGAAGTAATGACGAAGAAGAAAATTGAAGCGACTTTTAGTGTTGATACATCACTACGAGGCGGATTCATTGCAAGGGTTGGCGATACCGTGCTTGACGGAAGCATCACCCGGCAATTGGAAATTTTAAAGAAAAAATTAAAAGAAGGTTCGTTGAACAATTAAAGTGCGGATGGTAATCCCCGCATAAAAATTTTTAGAGGAAACAACAATGGCAGAAGTTCGACCCGATGAAATAACGGCAATACTGCGCAAACAACTTGCAGGATATGAAAAAGAAGTTGACGTATACGATGTCGGCACGGTGCTTCAGGTTGGCGACGGTATTGCACGCGTGTACGGCCTTTCAAAATGTATGTCCGGTGAATTAGTGGAGTTCCCCAATGACGTGTTCGGCATGGTGCTCAACCTTGAAGAAGATAACATCGGCTGCATACTGTTTGGCGACGACACAAAAATAAAAGAAGGCGACACCGTAAAACGAACCAACCGCGTTGCTTCGATGCCGGTTGGTGAAGCGATGCTCGGCCGCGTGATCAATCCTCTCGGACAGCCGATTGACGGCAGAGGGGCGATCAAGTCAGAAAAATTTTTACCGATTGAACGCAAAGCGCTTGGCGTTATTCAGCGTCAACCCGTGAAGCAGCCTTTGCAGACAGGTCTAAAATCTGTGGACGGTATGATTCCGATCGGACGCGGCCAGCGTGAACTGATTATCGGTGACCGTCAAACAGGAAAAACAGCCGTTGCGCTCGATACGATTATCAATCAACGCTTCACTCACACAGAGGAAGCGAAGAAACAAGGCATCCGTCCTGTGTATTGCATCTATGTTGCCATCGGACAAAAAGGATCAACAGTTGCGCAGGTAGTTGGAAAGTTGGAAGAACAAGGAGCGATGGCGTATACAACAGTGATCGCCGCCAATGCAAGTGATCCTGCACCGATGCAGTTTGTGGCCGCGTATTCCGGCGCAACGCTCGGAGAATTTTTCAGAGACAATGGACGAGACGCGTTAGTGGTGTATGATGATCTTTCAAAACAAGCAGCGGCGTATCGTCAAGTATCGTTGTTGCTTCGCCGTCCTCCAGGACGTGAAGCATATCCCGGCGATGTATTCTATCTTCACTCACGCTTGTTGGAACGCTCCTCGAAATTAAGCGAAGAATTAGGTGGCGGAAGTTTAACGGCTCTTCCGATTATTGAAACGCAAGCCGGCGACGTATCGGCATATATTCCGACGAACGTTATTTCAATTACGGACGGACAAATTTACCTTGAGCCAAATTTATTTAACGCCGGCGTGCGTCCTGCTATCAACGTCGGTATCTCTGTATCGCGTGTCGGCGGTAATGCTCAGATCAAGGCGATGAAAAAAGTTGCCGGCCGTCTGCGCTTGGAACTTGCCCAGTACCGCGAACTTGAAGCATTTGCAAAATTCGGATCCGATCTTGATAAATCTACCCAACAGCAGTTACGGCGCGGAGCCCGTTTGGTGGAATTGTTGAAGCAAAATCAATACGTGCCGATGCCGGTTGAAAAACAAGTGATCATGATTTTCCTTGGTGTGAATGCGTTACTCGATGAATTGCCGGTGGAGAAAGTTCAACAATTTGAAAAAGAATTTCTTGAGATGATGGATATTCGGCACAAAGATGTGTTGACGGCCATTGCTGAGAAAAAAGATCTCACCGACGATATTGCAAATACAATCAAGAAGATTGCAAAAGATTTTTTGGTAACATTCAAAGCGATGTAATAAAAGCATGGCAACATTACGAGATATTCGCCAGCGAATCAGCGGCGTAAAAAATACACAGAAGATCACCAAAGCCATGAAGATGGTGGCGGCGGCAAAACTTCGCCGTGCGCAGGATGCAGTAATTTCAGCCCGCCCCTATGCACGAAAGATGAGCGAGTTGTTGAGCCATCTTTCTACGCAGGTAGATATTGCAAAGTATCCGCAGTTTGAACAGCGCGAAGTGAAATCAGTTGCACTGGTTGTCGTTACAGC
>JAQUOA010000253.1 GCA_028749215.1 Bacteroidota bacterium | reverse complement strand
GGATGGATGGAAGGAACGTACACCATGCGCCGCGCTCAAGGGGAACAATTTACGGTGTATATACCGCGTTTTACGCTTAGAGCAATGTCAAATTAATGGTTGAGAATCGGCAGCGTTTGGGTAAGCAAAATTTGTGCAGAAGGGATAGCATTCTGATTCTTTTCTTTCTTCTCACATTGTAAATTTTGTATCTTTGTGTTATGGAATTACTCGTCCTCTCTTTTCTCGTCTGCGGTTCGTTATTCGGAATTGCTTTTTATATTGTCCGCCAACGTTATGTTCACCAAGCTGCAACCGAACAAGACCGAGCCAACGATTTATCTATCAGCGAATCGCAGCTCAAACAGAAAAATTCACTTCTCGCATCTGAATTAGACGAAACAAAAAAGAAACTCACATCGATTACCACCGCAGCAGACCAACTTTCGCAGGATCTTACCCTCCATTCATCAAAAGAAAAAGAAGCTCAAGAGCAATTGCAAAAGACAAAAGAGCTTATCAGCATGACGACGGCACAGCTTCACGCAACTCTCGAAGAGCGCACGGCGGAACTTCAACGCATGCAGCAATTACTGCATGATGAATCCGGAGCGCGTAAGCGTGTGGAAGAAATTCTGGCCGATAAAGAATTATCTGCCGACCATACCACAGCAGAGTTACACGCGACTATTTCAAAATTGAAACACGAAGTAGCATCGTTGACGGAACAGGTGCAGAACGAAACATCGTCACGGAAACTGACCGAGCAGACAAAATACAGCACCGAGACAGAATTACAGAAAGCCGTAACGCTTCTGGAATCACAACTATCGGCACTTCAGGCAGAATTTCAAAAGACATCGGAAGAGCTTCAGGAGGAACATACTGGCCGTCTTGCCACGGAACATGCCTTGCAGGAAAGCAAAGAAAAACTGTACGCGCACATTCACGAGCTGGAACAGAAACTTCACGAACGCGATCAAGCTGCCGGCGAATTGCATGAGGCGCTCACATCAGCGGAAAACAAAAATAAAAATTTAGAGCAGGCGGTGTACGGCATCATCGCTCATTCTCCCATACCGGTTTTGGTGGTTAACGAGCATGGCGTCTGTGAATTTTTAAATACCGGCATGACGAATTTTTTAGGTTTCGCCAGCGACGATCTGCTGGGAAAGCATTTTTCAAAACTTTTCCCGCAGCAAGACCGGTCCTTTTATGAAGAGCAATGGAATTCTGCGTCAAACCGTGCAGAGGAATTCAAAGGCGAAACGCGCATCATGACATCCACCGGCGATACAATTTCCGTTGAGATGAGCTTTACGGAAATTAACACGGGATGCGAAAAGAAATTCGTCGGATTTATTTTTGATAAGACGCATGAGCTTGAATCTCAGAAACACTATGCAACAGCAAAACAGCGCGAAGAAGAGCTGCTGCATCTCAAATCTCGTTTCATCACCATGGTCACGCATCACTTGCGCACAGCGCTGGTAACGGTGGCGACTAATGCCGAATTACTCGAACGTTTTGTCTTGAAATGGAATGAGCAGAAACGCTACCATGCGTTTTTCCGGATCAATGAGACATTGAAACAGATGATGGATTTGCTTCGCAATGTTGAATCTGCAACGGGCGCAACAATCGAAACCAATACTCAGAACATCACTACCGTCAATCTCGAGACATTGGTACAAAACGTTGCAAAGGAAGCAATGACAGATGCACAAACCGATCATCACGTGATACTCTCTGAACAAGGAAATATCAATGCCATTGCCGTGAATGAGCAAATGGTAAAAACAATTCTTTATCACGTTCTGTCAAACGCGTTTAAATATTCTTCGAATAAGAGCGACGTAAAAATCCATATTGATCGTGTTGATTCAAAATTCACTCTTACCATTGCAGACCAAGGCGCTGGCATTCCTGCGGATGAACAAAAATATTTATTCACCTCTTTTTTCCGCGGATCGAATGTAGGAAACGTTCAGGGAACCGGACTTGGATTGACGATTGTTCAACAATACGTGCAGGCGGCACACGGGACAGTTTCCATCAAGAGTGAAAAAGATACCGGCACCACGGTGACGGTAACGCTCCCCATTCTCTCCACATAATTTTTAAAGACGCATGGTACATCCAGATTTTGACGAGCAGCTGTTTCCTCCCTTCGAAGGTTTTCCAAAAGAAGGAATTGATTTTTTAAAGAAGCTTAAACGGCACAACAATCGAGAGTGGTTCAACGCGCATAAATCCGGGTATGAAGATTTCGTAAAGTTTCCGATGCAGAGTTTGATCGCGTCGCTGCAGCCGCATTTTGCCGGCTTCGCACCGAACTTTGAACTGAACCCGAAGCGTTCAATGTTCCGCATTTACCGTGACACACGGTTCAGCAAAGACAAGACACCGTACAAAACCCACATTGCCGCTCATTTTGAATTGAGGAACAAGCCGAAACTTTTTGACGGCGCCGGTTACTACCTCCACATCGCACCGGGTGAAGTGTATATCGGCGGAGGCATTTATATGCCGAGCAGCGATCAGGTAAAAATAATCAGGAAGTATATTGTTGAACACGAGAAAGAATTTTCAGCCGTCATCGCTGCACCGGTGTTCAAAAAAATGTTCGGCGCATTGAGCGGATCAAAACTTACGCGTCCTCCAAAAGGTTTCCCTGCTGACCATCCTTTAATGGAATCGATAAAGTTGAAACAATTTTTCGCCGGTGTGGAATTAAAAGAAACTTTGTGTTACAAAAAGAATTTTATCTCAACGGTTTCTGCCACGTGCAAAGCATTAACACCGTTGATAGATTTTCTAAATAACGCCTTGGGAAGAAAATAATTCTTATATTCAACGGATAATTGCTGTTAAGATTTTTGGACGCTTGATTTAGCATTGATGAAACGATACATCCTCTTCTATAAACCGTACGCTGTGCTTTCACAGTTCTCTCCGGACGGAGAGAAACAAACTCTTTCTGATTTTGTTACTCTTCCAAAAGATATCTATCCGGTCGGCAGATTGGATTATGACAGCGAAGGATTGCTGCTGCTGACAAACGACAACGAAGTGAAGTATGTCCTTACCGATCCGAAATTTCACTGTCCAAAAACGTACCTCGCCCAAGTGGAACGCATTCCTGATGAAACAGCATTGAACCGATTGCGGAATGGTGTTGTCGTTGAAGGCAATATGACTAAACCAGCTGAAGTAAAGTTATTGAGTGCAGAACCAGGGCTACCCCCACGATCTACTCCCATTCGCTTTCGAAAAAATGTTCCGACAGCATGGATCGAAATCACCGTGCGCGAAGGACGGAACAGGCAAATACGAAAAATGACGGCGGCGGTAGGCCACCCGACGTTACGGCTTGTAAGAATTAAAATCGGAAAGTTAGAAGTTAAAAATTTACTCCCCGGCCAGTACCGGGAAATCTCCAAAGAAGAAATTTAAAACTGGATCTCTTTTTTTCTTCCTCCTATCACCTCTACAGTTGTCAAGGATGTAATTCCACTGTTTACATTTGTTGAAGGAAAACGTTACACAGAGGTAGTACTTCCATTGCTTTCCCGTCACAACTGCAACGTATTTTGTCACTGTTTCAACATGCCTGAACACAAATAAAAAAATTTTAGAAACTTTTTCGGTACCGATTCGTTTGTAAAGGTAGCCCACCGAATAGATCACAATCACCATACATTTTTTTTGGAGGAGTTATGAAATACACACGTTTTGTTTGTGGTGCATTGTTGGCGGTTTCATTGGCCGTTGCATCAACACCGGAGGGTAAGCCTGTTGACTGGAACAAAGCAGAACAAAATTATATTGC
>JAQUOA010000055.1 GCA_028749215.1 Bacteroidota bacterium | reverse complement strand
TTTAAACATGCGGATTTGATGAAGTATCTTGAAGGTTTTAAGGCTTCTCTTGGAGATGTCATCAAGTTGGAACAAGTTGGAACGTCAGCTGAAAATCGTTCCATCAATTTGTTGACGCTGGGTAAAGGAAAAACCAAAGTTTTTTTGTGGTCTCAAATGCACGGTGATGAACCGACCGCTACAATGGCGTTGTTGGATATTCTGAATTATATCAGTTTGAACTGCAATTCAGTGGAGATTCAAAAGATTCTTTCGGAAACAACGTTGCTCATTATTCCAATGCTTAATCCCGACGGCGCAGAGCGATTTCAGCGGCGAACATCGCAAGGTATTGATATGAACCGCGATGCGTTGAGCCTTCAAACACCGGAAGCAAAGGTTTTAAAATCCTTACGTGATAAATACAATCCCGAAATTGGATTCAATCTGCACGATCAAGATCCGCGATATACTGTCGGTGATTCGGGCGATGTGTCAACCATTGCACTTCTTGCACCATCATTTAATAAAGAGAAAAGTGATAATCCCGTCCGGCTCCGTGCAAAAAAAATTACAGCTGAAATTGCCAATACGTTGAGGCAATTTATTCCTCGCAACATTTCACGTTACGATGATACATTTGAACCCCGCGCATTTGGAGACAATGTTCAAAAATGGGGAACAAGCACCATCCTTGTAGAATCCGGAGGATGGAAAGACGATCCTGCAAAAATGTACATCCGTAAATTAAATTGTGTTGCGTTGCTCACCGAACTTTATTCCATTGCAACTAATGCGTATGAAAAAGTTTCTATTGCGGATTACGAAAATATCCCGATGAACACTCGCAATCTTTTTGATGTGATTGTCGAAAAGATTACTCTTACTTTCGGAAATGAAAAAGCACCGGTTATTGCTGATGTTGCAGTCAATTTTGAATACATGAAAGAGAGTAACGGTAATTTCAAACGTATTGCCCGTGTTATGGATGTTGGTGATCTTTCAATATTTTTTGCACATGAAAAACTTAACGGAGCAGGAAAAAATATTGAAGGCTCTAAAGTCGAAATCAACGAAATTATTGATATGGGTGTCGTCCGTAGCGTCATAAAGAAATAAAATTGTAAGCTAATTCAACGCCTGCCGCATAAAGATTCAACGCTGCCACTATCGCTGATTGTGTTGATATTTTACCAATTATAGGTCAACCTCTTGAACGCTTGTTGAGTATTTCAACTCTCAACAAGCGTTTGTTTTTTATACACCAAGTTGGTAAAAAATTTTCACTCACAACCCCAATGTTTTCAACAGATTGTGACAAGCAATATTTTTTCTCCATTTGAAATCTCTGGCACACAGGTTGCAGAAGTAATCTGTGTAACGAAAGATTGCAACGAAAGGAGAATTAAAATGACCATACTTGTATTCATATTGACCATCGTGGTTTTTCTTACCATCGATTATTTTGTTCAAAGAAATAAAAAAGCAGTTCGCGTATCGCAGCCCATCAAGACGCATGCGTTTACTATGCGAACGCCCGCCGGAATTTTCTTTACAAAATCCCACACCTGGCTCAGCCTGTTTCCATCGGGGAAAATTCAACTCGGGGTTGATGATTTTCTTGCACGCATGTTTACACGCCCAAGTGTTATGTTTTTGAAAATGACCGGCGATCATATCGTCAAAGGCGAACCAATCGTTCGTTTGGAAGAAGGAAATAATAAAGTGGTCGTCCGTTCACCAATTGAAGGCATTGTCGAGAATGTGAATGAAGCTCTTGCAAAACACCCGGCACTATTGAATGAAGCTCTCTTCAGCGAAGGGTGGGCCTTTACACTTCGTCCATCTCGCACAACAGATCTTAAAGCGTTCTATCTCGGTGATGACACGCGTGTATGGTTGAAAGAGGAAATGGGCAGACTTCGTGATTTCTTTTCATCGTTAGCGACACCGGTTCCTGCCTTCATGCAAGATGGCGGCGAAATTGTGGGCGGAGTAATGAATCATCTCAATTCTGAACAATGCAAGAAATTCGAAAATGAATTTCTTCATGTCGAGTAATTCCGGAGGAAACTATGTTGAAGAAAAAAGCTCTGCTTATCGATCTCACACTTTGCGTCGGTTGTAACTCATGCCAGATAGCGTGTAAAGAAGCAAATAAACTTCCCGCAGAAGAAGAAAAAGTTCTTTCGCCGACGGCGTATACGGCTTTGCAGGAATACGATGGCGTTTATGTCCGTCGTATGTGTCAGCATTGCGACGATCCTACCTGCGTTTCTGTTTGTCCGGTTGGTGCGTTTACAAAAACACAGGAAGGACCGGTGGTGTACGACGCCGATAAATGTATTGGATGCCGTTACTGCATTCAAGCATGTCCGTTTCAAGTTCCAAGGTATGAATGGAGCAGCACCTATCCGCGGATTAGAAAATGTGTTTTCTGCCATGATCGTTTGAAACAGGGACTCCCAACGGCATGTTCGGAAGCATGCCCGACCGGCGCAACAAAATTCGGCGATCGCGATGATTTATTAAAAGAAGCATTGGAACGAATCGCCGCAGAGCCGGGGAAATATATTCCCAAGGTGTATGGACAAAAAGAAGTCGGCGGTACTTCTATTCTGTATGTCTCTTCTGTCCCGTTTGAAAATCTCGGTTTCCAAACAAAACTTCAAACCACTCCATTACCGGCACTGACATGGAATGCATTATCAAAAATTCCTGGAGTCGTTTCGGTTGGCGGAGTATTACTCTTTGGTATTTATTGGATTACCAATAGACGGCAGGAAGTGCGCGAGTACGAAGCAAAACTTCGTGAGACAAAAACATCCAGCAACGGACATTCTTCAACCCTTGGTCAATAGGTGTGCATATGAAAAAATTTCTTTCAACGTTCGGTTTTTGGAAAATAGTCGCTGTTGTTTTTATCACGGCTGGAATGTACTCGGCATATGTTCGGTTTGCCTATGGACTTGGAGCCTCAACACATTTGAGCGATCAGTTCCCGTGGGGAATTTGGATTGGTTTTGATATTCTGTGCGGTGTCGGTTTGGCTGCCGGCGGATTTACCGTCGCTGCAATTGTCCATATCTTCAACCTTAAGCGTTTTGAACCAATTATCCGCCCGACTATTTTAACGGCATTTTTAGGATATATCCTTGTCATTGTCGGACTGATGTTTGATTTAGGAAGGCCGCTTCAGGTGTGGCATGCTATTATCATGTGGAATCCGCGCTCGGTGATGTTTGAAGTAGCATGGTGTGTGATGTTGTATACCACGGTTCTCGCATTGGAATTTTCACCAGTTGTTTTGGAAAAGTTTAAAATGACAAAAACGATTAAAGTCTTAAAAAGAATCAGCATACCCTTGATCATTACCGGAGTATTACTTTCAACGCTTCATCAATCATCGCTTGGTTCAATGTATCTTATCGTTCCTGAAAAATTATATCCCCTCTGGTATTCTGCCTATCTTCCCATCTTTTTTTATGTCTCGGCAATTGCCGCTGGGTGTGCCATGGTTATCTTTGAATCATTCCTGAGCAGCCGGGCATTTAACCGCGGCATTGAAATGCACTTGCTCAACGAAATTGCGCGAGTATGTGTGGTCATGCTCGCAGTGTATGCCATGATGAAGTTTGTTGATCTAAAAGATCGAGATGCATTGTCGCTACTATTTGTTCCGCGGTTTGAAACGTACATGTACTGGTTAGAAATAATTGTTGGTGTAATAATTCCCTTGGTGCTCTTGTCGCAAGAAAAAATCCGTCAAAATCCCAATGGATTATTTATCAATGCAGTTCTTGTGGTTTTGGGATTTATCATCAATCGTATGAATATTACTATTACAGGATTGGAAGCATGGGCTGGAACAAGTTATTTTCCGTCGCTCATAGAATTTTCTATCACGATGGCAATCATCACCGTTGGATTTATTGCATTCTATTACATCGCGAAATTCTTCCCGGTGTTTACGTTTGAAGAGCATCACGAAAGCAAGGTGCCGGCACACGCCGGTGTTGTATGGCAGCAGGATATTGAAAAAGTATCAAAAGTGATAGTGTAAGAGGGAAGAGTTTTTTCATCATGAAAAGAAGGTGGTGAATTATGGGAACGGGATCATATAATATCATACCGGAAGGTGAAAGCCACTGCGTATGGATGGATGCAGGGCTTGTAAACTATAAATTGTGCGACAAAAATTTTGAATGCGAATCCTGCGAATTCGATAAAATTATGCGAACACAGCATCATCCTTTTTCTGAACGTGCGGTGATGCAAAGTGAACCCACAGTGACTCGTTTTGTTGATCAGGAAATGACCGACAAAGTTGAGGATGTCATTGTAACGCAGTTGATTCGGCCATTACAAAATATTTCGCTGCCCGACGATAGAATGTATTTTAGAAATCACACATGGTTGCAGCGAATGGATGATGGTTCGTACAAAATTGGCGTTGACAGCTTCATTGCCGAATTGATCAATCCGTTAGTGGGAGTTGTTGTCATTAACACTCCCTCGAAAATAGAAAAAGATTCTCCGTACGCATGGCTTATACGCGACGATGAAACATTTACACTCTACAATCCTTTAGCAGGCACAGCCATATCAACAAATCCTGTCTTGAATTCAAAACCCATAACCATTACCCAAGATCCATATGCGGGCGGTTGGATTATGACTATCACAACGCAGCAGGAAATGACTTCTCTGAATCGGTGCTATACGGCGGAAGAGTTTCAGTATCGTATCGAAAACGATCTTCGTCATATCAAATCACTTTTACACCTCTCATTAAAAAAACAACAAGGTAACGTTGGTTCCACATCCTACGATGGAGGAGTTCGAGTTGAAACTATTGAGCAATTCATCGGCGAAAAACGTTACATGCAGTTGCTTTCAAGACTTATCCGTCCTCATTGATACTATTTACCTTGTTATTCGATTCAAATCAGGGTACCTTTTGTCACGTCCTCTACTTAGTCAGAAAAAAGAAAGCTGATGGCTTTCTTTACATATGAAGCTCACTCGTTTACTTGCCTTTCGATTACTCGCCGGTATTTTCATCGTTATGGTCGTTGGAATTACCGCTCTCACTATTTTTTTATTAAATTTTCAATCCGATAAATCGACTAATTATTTTGTTGCCACTGCTATGCGGGTCAGTGACATTATAAAAAGATCGACGCACTATAGCATGCTTCTTAACCGACGTGAGGATATTTATAACATCATTAAAACAATTGGATCTGAACCGGGTATTGAGGGAATTCGCATTTACAACAAGCAGGGTGTTATATCATTTTCCACCATCGAAAATGAAGTCGGTAAAACGGTTGACATGAATGCCGAAGCGTGCATTGTCTGTCATACCAACGGCAACAGCCTTACCGTCACTCCTAAAAATCCGCAGCTCATACGCTATTTCAAAAAATCTCAAGGTGATCGAGTCATTGCGGTTATTACGCCGATTAAAAATCAGCAGTCTTGTTCAACCGCAGAATGTCATGCGCATTCACCCGGGCAAACAGTTCTTGGAGTGCTCGATGTCATGATTCCTTTGAAAGATCTGGACAGTAACCTTTCAGAATTTCAACAGTTGTACTTTGACGGCGGATTGATTCTTCTTTTTGTCGTGACAAGTTTTTCTGGAATATTTTTGTGGCGTATGGTTAATGTTCCGGTACGGCGTCTTGCTGCAGGGACGGAAGAAGTGATGAAGGGAAATCTTGATTACACCATTAATGTGCAGACAAAAGATGAGATCGGTTCATTGACGAAATCGTTCAATCACATGACAAGAAAGTTAAAGCAAACGCAGGAAGAATTGCGGCAGTTAAATCAAACATTGGAAGAACGGGTTCAGAAAAAAACCGAAGAACTTCGTCGCGCTCAGGCAAATCTTATTCAAGTGGAAAAAATGGTCTCCCTTGGTACGCTTGCGGCAACAGTTGCTCATGAATTGAATAATCCTCTGGAGGGGATCCTGACATATGCAAAACTGATAAGGAAAAAATTGGCTGTCGAGAATTTAACTGAGGGAGAGAAATCAGAGATCACGTCAGAATTGACGATGATCGCTAATGAAACGGCACGATGCGGCAACATCGTGAAAAATTTACTGCTGTTTTCACGGCAGAAAGTCGGGGAATTCAAAGAAAATAATGTCAGAACAATTATTGAACAGAGTTTAAAATTGATCGATCATCATTTAAAGATGAACAGTATCTCACTGCATACGGAATTCGACGATCACCTTGCGGACATTCACTGCGACGCAGAACAAATTCAACAAGCGTTGCTTGCATTGCAAATTAATGCCGTAGAAGCGATGCCAAACGGCGGAGAGCTTACGATTAAGGCTCTCAATTCAAACCATCCGGCCATCATCATAAAAATTTGCGACACCGGAACCGGCATACGCGATGAAGATCTTCCGCATATTTTTGAACCGTTCTATACCACAAAACATGAAGGCAAAGGTACCGGCTTAGGCCTTGCGGTGGTGTACGGAATTGTTGAAAGACATCGAGGCAGAATTTCAGTTGATTCCGTTGTCAATCACGGAACAACATTTACGATGACATTGCCGGTGATACCGGAACATGAAATTGAACATTCAGGAAGTTAAGGAGAATCAGCTATGACAGACAGTGCGAAAAAAAACAGCATTCTTGTGGTTGACGATGAACTTATCGTTCGCGAATCGTTGACGAAATGGTTTCAACAAGATGGATTCCGAGTTGAAGCCGCGGAACACGCCAACGCCGCATTAAAATTAATGGAGAAGGGGCCGTGGGATATTATCATTTTGGATATTAAAATGCCGGGGATGAGCGGATTGGAATTATTAAAAAGGTTGAGAGAGATTGATAAGACTGCTCAAGTGATTATGGTGACGGCATTTGCATCGGTAGAAAGCGCTGTACAAGCACTGAAAGATGGGGCATTCGATTACGTGACAAAACCTATCGATCCCGATCATTTGTCGCATCTTGTTTCAAATGCACTTCAACAAAAAAATCTTGAAGATGAAAACGTTCACTTGCGCCAACAGATTACTGAATTGACCGGAGCAAATGAGATCGTCGGCGAAAGCCCGCAGATGAAACGCGTGATGGATCTTTCGCTCACCGTTGCACAGACCGATACAACGGTGATGATCCGTGGAGAAAGCGGAACGGGAAAAGAATTAATTGCCAGAACAATTCATGCAAACAGTGCCCGCCGGTATTTTCCTATTATTACTGTGAACTGCGGTGCCGTCGCCGAAACGTTGTTGGAGAGCGAACTCTTTGGTCATGAACGCGGCGCATTTACCGGAGCGCAGTACCGCCGTAAAGGGAAATTTGAAATGGCAGACGGCGGGACGATTTTTTTGGATGAGGTAGGAACAGTCAGCCCGAAGATGCAGATCGAACTTTTGCGCGTGATAGAAACCAAACAATTTACTCGCGTAGGGGGCAACGAGTTGATCTCCAGCGATTTTCGTGTTATCTGTGCTACTAACAGAAATCTTGAAGCAGCCATTAAAGATGGTTCGTTCCGCGAAGATTTATATTATCGGTTGAACGTGTTCAGCATTTCTATTCCGCCGCTGCGAGAACGGAGAATGGATATCCCGCAGCTGACTCAATTTTTTGTAAAAAAATATGCCACCGTCATGAACAGACCGGTGAAGGAAATGTCCTCTGCGGCAATGGATTTACTTGTGCGGTACGATTGGCCGGGAAATGTGCGTGAGTTAGAAAATGTCATTGAGCGTGCTATGGTATTGGCTGAACCCCCTGCTATTACACCGAATGATTTGCCTTTTCAAAATGTAGTGAAACACGATGCACCGAAAGACGACACGCTGGCAGCGGTAGAACGGCAGCATGTAGAAGAAATTCTACACTCAACACACTGGAACATTACCCGTGCGGCAGAAATTTTAGACATCGATCGCGTAACCCTGTATAATAAAATTGCAAAATACGGATTTAAGAAACCGTAGGTATGATTTCTATTCGTCTTGCGCCGTTGATTCCAGTGTCTGATAAAGTGGTGAATGAGTTGGTGTCACCGTTAACTTCTATTTTTCAATCAGAGGTGAGTATTGAACAATCACTTCGAGATCTCACCGAGATGAGCTACGATTCCTCCCGTGCTCAATACAATTCAACCTCTTGTATTCGTGAATTGCTGAAGGTCTATCCCGATTCTACGTCAAAAATTTTAGGAATAACTTCTGTTGACCTTTTTGTCCCGGTGTTGACGTATGTATTTGGTGAGGCACAATTAGATGGTACTATCGCGGTAATGTCTACGTATCGGTTGGACGATGCGCTCTATGGTATGGAAGCAGATCCGATTATTTTTTTCGAACGAGTGCTGAAAGAAGCCGTGCATGAACTTGGGCATACATACGGGCTCATTCATTGCAAAAATTTTGAATGCGCTATGCACTCATCGACTTCCGTTGAAGATGTGGATTTAAAGGGGGCGGCGTTGTGCGTCGAATGTCAAAAGAAGATTGGAATTTTGTAGGCTTTCAAAACCGTTTTACTCTTCAGGGATTGGTAGGATTTCATCCACCACTTTCATAATCTGATCGTGAATAGCATCAATGGGTTGTTTTCCATCGATGACAACAAAACGTTCAGGTTCTTCCTTTGCCAGCTGAAGATAACCGTTTCGGACTCGTTGGTAAAACTCTTCGTTGCTTGTCTCCATGCGATCAGCTTCATGCTTTCCAACATCTCTGCGAGTATGCATTTCGTGAACAGAAATATCAAGTAAAAATGTTTTCTTGGGCATCACATCCGTTGTTGCCACGCGGCTGATGTTTTTTACAGCACCGATTGATAATCCCCGTCCATATCCTTGATACACAGTGGTTGAATCCACGTAACGGTCGCAAATAACAATTTTGTTTTGTTGAAGCGCCGGCTTAATCACTTCGCTTACCAATTGTGCCCTGCTGGCAGAAAAAAGGAGAAGCTCGGTTATTTGAATCATCTTTGAATGCTTTTTATCGAGCAAAATTTCACGTATGTGCTCTGAAATTGGTGTCCCGCCCGGTTCACGTAAAAGAACAAAATCACGGCTTTGCTGTTGGAGCTTTTCCACCAAAAGTTTTACCTGTGTGCTTTTTCCGCAGCAATCGATACCTTCAAATGTGATGAACATAAAAGTAGTGTTGTGTTAAGAAATATTTCTTTATCTATGTACGACTTTTTATGTAACTTTTCAACATTTCCTTATGTGCACCGTTAAAATAGCATTGAAAATGGTATTTGATATTAGTCTTCCGATTTACTAAACTACCATCGCTTTCCTCACAATAGAAAGGAATTTGCCATGCCCGAAGAGTTTAGAACCCCTGAAGTTTTCCCTCAAATGTCGTTCAGTGATAAATTTGTCGGTATACTTTCTTCACCAGGAGAAGTGTACGATTACGTTGCCAAGCTTCCGGAGAAACAAAATTCAAATTGGATGCTGCCATTGATTATAGCCACTGTCTTGGCAATCATTTACACCTTCGTTGTTTTTACGCAGCCTCCGATTCAAGATCAAATGCATGATGCACAATTGAAAGCCATGCAAAAAAGTGTTGCTGACGGAAAAATGACTCAAGAACAAATGGATAGAGCGATGGAGATGAATCCTGCAAAACCGGGATCGCCCATGTTTTTAATTTTTGGTTCAGTCGGCGTGGTGTTTGTTATGGTGGTAATGCTGTTGGTGTATTCTGCGGTGTATTGGCTTGGAGGGAAATTAATTTTAAAAATGCCGACGCCGTATTATAAAATTACAGAAGTATTTGGATTATCATTTTTTATCGTTGCCATTGGAACACTGATCTCTATGGGGATGGCAGTCGGTATGGGTTCGCTCTATGCACAACCTGCTCTCTCACTGGCGGTATCAAATTTTGATCCGATGAACAAAACTCACAAACTTCTCGCTGCGGTCAACGTCATAGAATTTTGGCAAATGTATGTTATTGGTGTCGGCTTATCTAAAGTTTGGACAACGTCGCTCGTCAAAGCGTTGGGGATTGTTGGAAGTGTATGGGCGATCTGGACGTTGATAAAAGTATTCGCAAATTTTGGTTTTGGAATGTAAATGTTTTTGTGAACATGCCGGTCACTTTTAAAATGGACGGCATGTTCAAATTTCTATCATCCTACATAATTCCCGCCGGATCAACATCCACTATAATTTTTACTCCATGTGAAACAGGTTGTTTGTGAATTTCATTCACAATGCGAACAACACTGCGCCGTGTATGCGTTGCGTTTTTATCCTTTTCCTTATCGGCTTTCAAAATAATTTGCCAGCGAAAATCGTTTTTAATTTTGGATAAAACCGCCGGCGCGGGTCCAAGCATTGTCAACGCTGGATGTATCTCATGTAATTTCTTTCCAAAAATCATTGCACAAGATTCGACCCGCTTTTCATTTTGCCCTTTGAATTCGATGACAAAAATTCTGGAAAAAGGAGGATAATCAAGCGATCGCCGGTATTCTAATTCCTCTTTGTAGAAGCTGATAAAATTATGATCCTGAACATGCGAAAGCGCATAATGAGAAGGTTGTGATGTCTGGATAATTACCTCCCCCCTCAGAGTGCTTCGTCCCGCACGTCCGGCCACTTGTGTCAATAACTGAAATGTCCTTTCAGCGGATCGAAAATCCGGCAGCATCATTTGCGTATCGGCAGAAACAACGCCGACCAATGTGACACGTGGAAAATCTAATCCTTTGGCGACCATTTGTGTACCAAGTAGAATATCAGCCTCTCCGTTCCCAAATTTTTGAAGTATTTTATCGTGTGAATTTTTTCGGCTTGTGGTATCTAGATCCATCCGTAAAATTTTTGCTTCCGGAAAAAGAGTTTCAAGTTCCTGTTCTACCCGTTGAGTTCCGAATCCGTGAAGCTCAAATTGAAATCCGTGACACTGCGGACACACGGTTGGAAGTTGTCTCACCATTCCGCAGTAATGGCATCGTAAGTGATTTTGAGTGGAATGAAATGTCATGGTCACACTGCATCGATCACACCGCTCAACAAATCCGCAGTCGTGACATTCTAAAAACGGTGCGAAACCGCGCCTGTTTTGAAGAAGGATCACTCCTTCTTTTTTTTGCAAACGTTCCCCAATGTTCTGCCCTAAAATTTTTGAAATACTTTTTCCGGCGTCAACGAATGCTTTCCGGCCGACGGTTTTTGCTTTTTGTTTCATCTCGGCATATTGTTGTTTCCGTTCCTCCACCATATTTACAATTTTTACAGGAGGAAGCACTGCATGATCCGCCCGTTCCGGTAATGTAAGCAATGAGAATTTTCCCGATAAAGCATTTGCGTACGATTCAATTGAAGGCGTTGCTGATCCTAAAATGACAACGGCATTGTGTAATGAACCTTTCACAACGGCGACGTCACGAGCATTGTATCGTGGTGCAGTATCAAATTGTTTATATGATGAATCGTGCTCTTCATCCACGACAATTAATCCAAGGTTTTGAACCGGCATAAATAATGCCGACCGAGGACCGATCACAATTTTATACTTTCCCTCTTTGGTTAGCCTCCATGCTTCGTACCGCTCTCCCGCAGACATTTTGCTGTGCACCCAAACAACGAGATCACCAAAATGAATTTGGAACCGCCGCACTGTTTGAGGAGTAAGAGAAATTTCCGGTACCAGAACAATTGCGGAATTGTTTTGTTGAAGTGCATGTCGAATTGATTCAATATAAACTTGCGTTTTTCCGCTTCCGGTGATGCCATGCAGTAAAAAGATCGTGTGTTTTGTTGTCGATATGGCAGTAGTAATATTTTCAAGTGCTACTTGCTGATATGTATTGAGAACAATTGAAAGGCTTTTGGCAGTATGGCTGTCAATCGAATATAAACCTGTTCGAGGTACTTCCTTTTGATACAGTGAAATTAAGTTCTTCTGTGCAAAAGATTTTAAAGTTGAAAGAGCAATATTGTTTGATTTCAAAAAAATTGTAACAGAAACTTCGTCGGATACATTTCCTCTTTGTATTTCATTCCAGGCTGCTTGCTGGGCTTTTCCTCTGAAATGAATTGCGCTTGCACTGACAAGAGTTTTAAAAAACCATTCTTTTTTGGCTTTTGGCTTGTTCCTAACGTATTCATCAATAGAGACAATGCCGGCCTTTGCCATTTCGTTGGTTATAGCATAGATATTTTTTAATCCAGTCTTCTTTTGGATTTGAAGTATGGAAAGTGATCCATGATGTTGCAGAAGCTGGAAAATTTTTTTTGATTGAGATGCTTTATTGATGTAGGAACCCAGTGCATCTTCGTTATTGGCTGTAAGCGAAATAATTCTTTTACTTGATTGCTGTAGTCCAATCGGAAAAAAAAGTTTTACTGTCTCCCCGAGCGGTGCTGCATAATAATCAGAAATCCATTCAGTCAATTTAAGGTTTTCTTCATCAATGGAAGGAGATGCATCATAGACGTCAATGATTTGTTTGAGCGAAATAGTAGGTGCGTTGTTTGGGAATTCGAATACAACACCCATGGACTTTTTTTTTCCAAAAGGTACAGTGACTATGGAACCGAGGTGAATCTTTTCTGTAAGATGATCGGGGATTGAATATGTAAATAGTCGCGTGAGAGGGATAGGGATCGCAACATTCGCAAGTTTATGACTCATTGTTTCAGGTATGGTTTGAGGTAACCGAGAAAACGATCCGTAGCACCACAGTTAGATTGGACAAATGATTGAGCAATTTTACCAGCGTGATACCGGGTCTGAGTATCGTCAAGAAGTATTCGTAACGTCCGATACAACTCTTTCTCATCATGAATAACAAATCCACCGCCAAGACGAGCAAGTTCAACAGCTTCTTGAGAATTAGTATGTTTTGGACCATAGATAATTGGGACACCAAATACTGCCGGTTCAAGAACGTTATGGATGCCCTGTCGAAAGCTTCCACCTATGTAGACAACGTGAGCATATTTGTATAATGCAACTAAAACTCCAACACTGTCAATGAGAATAATTTTTTCCCCATTGTAATTGTTCATATCAGAAAATCTTATGAAAGAATTATTTCCATAAAATGCATCTTCTAACCGTTCAAGATGTTCGAGAGTCGGTTCATGTGGAACAATGATTGTTAATAGAGATTCTTCCTGCCCCTGAATCTTTCGGAGAACTGGTAAAATAATTTCTTCATCTTCACCCCAGCTTTGTCCAATAATAAATACTTTTTTGTTCTGCACGATACTTTGCGATAGCAAATTTTTTGCTTGGGCATCATTGCTTCGCATCACTACTTGATCAAATCGAGTGTCGCCAATATCAATAATCATTGGGCTTGAAGTGTTGAAGTCAAGAAATGCCTGTCGATCATTTTTTGATACCGTTAGAATATAGCTAAAATTATTGTATAGCAATTGATGGAACTGTTTTAGAAAAAGCCATGTACGTAAAGAATCTTTTTTCATCGTCGCATTGGCAATCAGTATGGGAATGTTTTTCTTCCTTAACTGCCACACAATGTTAGGCCAGATATCATATCGCACCATGATGGCGGTTGTTGGTTGTAAGCAGTCAATAAATTTTTTTGCGTTATAGTAAGAATCAAAAGGTATATACGAAATAATGTTCGCCAATTTATAGTTTTTTGAGTGCTCGTATCCTGATGGCGAAAAAAAAGTTGCGATAATATCAATCGATGGATTCATTTTTTTTATTGCGGAGATAATTGGTTTTGCCTGTTCAAATTCCCCCAGAGATGAAGCATGAAACCACAATCGGTAAGTGGAGTGCAGCTGAGTAAGTTCAAGTTTTAAATTGTTTAAAAGATTTTTTCGGCCAGCGATGCCCATTCGGATTTTTTTATTGAATATTCCGGCAATGCGTAAAGCAGCCCACAATAGTGGAACAGCGGTGATGTTATAAACCAACTGCCAATAATTCATTGGAAATTTTCGCGTGAGTAAATAGTGTGTCAAAGATAGAAAGAACAATAGACTAGTTCAATTAAGAAGCAGTTATGTCTCGAATCATCGGAAAAATTACAGTTGAATACGGATATTTATTTTGGTGCATTAAGATCAGAAAAAAACATTTTGTGAGAGTGAAAAGCTTGACTTCGGGATATTTTGATGCTATATTAATGGCTCTTTCGAAATGATCTGTTAAAGAAAAAAGTAGAAAGATTATTGACAGCGGGAATTTTTTTTGGTATATTAGAAACCCGTCTGGAAAACCTTTAGACGAATGTTCTTTGAAAATTTGTGTGTACGGCTTCTATCAAGCCAATGTGTTTCAAATTATTTGTTTTTACAGACAAATTCTCCGAGT
>JAQUOA010000252.1 GCA_028749215.1 Bacteroidota bacterium | reverse complement strand
GATTACATTGAATCGTTTTATAATCAACACCGTTTACATTCTTCGATCGGTTATCGATCTCCGATGCAATATGAACTAGAATCATCTTTTACTTAACCTACTGTCCGATTTATCGGGGCAACATCACAGTTCCAATACCCACATACAAATACTCTTTAGAATTATTTCTTGCAGCATCAGCTGAAGAGGGATTACGAATAATGTCATATATTTTGGCTTCATCATCGTAATCATTTGATTTTTTTATTAGTGCATAAGTTCCAATCCCTCCAACAACAGTAATAAGAAGTAACCCGATTTTATCGTACTCTTTTATTACTATTTTTTTTGTCATTTGGTTGGTAATTTGATTTGCTTCTCGATTTTTCATATCTATTTTTGTTACACTCAAAATATCATGTTTTAGTATTTTTATAAATCCCGTCAAAGTCTTGTAAGTCACACAGCTATCATCAGCACTAATAAACTTTCCCAAATAGGTAACGCCCTGAACAGTTCTGATTTGAATATCATACCGCTCTATGGTTGTATCTGAAAAAGAAGAAATATTGGATTGAGAATATAAACTTGAAGAAATAAGAAACAAAAAAATAAATAAATGTTGAGTTCTCATAAATATATTTTTCAGTTGAGTGGTATTTGTATTTTATTCACCGTGTTGTGCAGTTGCTCAGGTTGAAGGTGAGAATAGACTTGAGTAACGGCTATATTGGAGTGTCCGAGTAGTTTCTGCACTTCATAGAGGGATACTCCATCTTGCACTAACCACGATGCAAAGGTATGCCTTAGTGAGTGAAAATGCAATCTATCTTCTTTGAATTTGCATTCGTAAACGTAAAACTTGAATTTGTGCGAAAGCCAATCTGAAAATATCGGTTTTCCGTTAAGAGTAAATACATAATCCGTTACTGTTTTTATTGCTTTTTGTTGAAGGATATAAACAGCAGTATCGTTAAGAGGGATTGTCCGGCGTTTCCCTTGCTTTGTTTTAAAATTCAAGTTGCTCTGAATAGTGATTGTTTTTCTGCTCAAATCTATGTCCGACCACTGCAAATTAAGAATTTCACCTCTTCTCATTCCGGTAAGCGTAGCAAATATAATCATTTCTTTCAGCCAACCCTCTTTTACCGTATCAATAAGTTTTTGAAAATCGGCACGAGTAAAAAAAACCGGAGCTTGTTCAGGAACACTGCAAAAAGGTTGTTTTGAGAAAGGGTTGCTTTCAATAAGTTTCCATCGTAAAGCGGTATTAAATGCAGAACGTAATGAACGTAAATCAATGTTTATCGTTACCGGAGAAATGGGATTTCCGTTCGTTATTGTTTTTAATCGTTCCGCTTTGTATTTATCCCAATGCAGAGGGGTGATGGAAGCAAGAGGAAGATTCCCAATAATTTTTTCAAACATGGTAAGGGATAATCGGAATATTTTAGCAGTTCCTTTGCGGTAGTTTACATCTGCAAATTGAAGGAATTCTTTCTTAAAATCTATGAAAGAAATTACTTTTGGCTTTACCACTTTTGAGGTTTTGAATGAGAGAAGAAACCGGAGTGAATCAGTTTTGAGTTTAGAACGTGTTGAAGTTCTTTTTGTCTTACCATCTTCACCCCGATAATACACATACCAAATACCACTCTTGTCTTTGGAGAGATACATACGGAAGCCTCCTTGAAAAGTGCGGTCATTCTAACGACTTTACTAACGGGTGATGGTAAAAATGTTCTATTTGAAGTGTTTAGGTAGGTTTTACGCAGCTCCAGAGGCTGCTGTCTTGCCATTAGACGATGGGGCAAAAGTGATACAAAAATACTCTATCTGAACTTTAAATGCTACTTTTGTTTTTTCTCCGCTAAAATTCTTTTCAGATGGTCGATATTTTTTTCGCTCACTTTTATTGTCACGGTAATGCCGTCTTCTTCATACGAATGTTTGAGTACTTCGGCTAATGTATGAATAGTGGAAAGCAGTTTGTAATCATCTTTTGCGATGGTAAACGTCATTTCGGAAAATGACGAATGTACCATTGAAATAAGCAGTTCTTTTAAAGCGACAATATTGATACCGCGGTGAGCCGAAATGAAGACAGCCGGCGCATAGCGTGTTTGAAGCTGTTTTACTATCGACCGGTCTTCAAGCGCATCAATTTTATTGAAAACGTACACCACCGGTTTATTCGCCGCGCCTAAATCGGAAATGGTTTTTTGAACGACCTCAATTTGCTCTTCCATCTGCGGGTGCGATACATCAATGACATGAAGGAGGATATCCGCTTCGGTCGTCTCTTCCAGCGTGCTTTTAAATGACGCGATTAAATGATGAGGAAGTTTTCGGATGAATCCGACCGTGTCCGTGACGAGAATCTGTGTTTTGTCATCCAGCGCAACAAGCCGTGTGGTCGGATCGAGTGTTGCGAACAATCGGTTTTCTACGAAGACCGTTGAATCGGACAATGTATTGAGCAGCGTCGACTTGCCGACGTTAGTGTATCCAACGAGAGAGATACTGTGAAATTCTTTTCTTCCCCGCCGCTGGGTTTGACGCTGTGTGGCGATCTTTTCAAGTTTTTCTTTGAGATGTGAAATACGCTCCCGCACCAAACGGCGGTCGGTTTCAATTTGTGTTTCACCCGGGCCGCGTGTGCCGATGCCGCCGAATTGTTTTGAAAGGTGAGTCCACATGCGCGTGAGGCGCGGCAGCAAGTACTGCAACTGTGCCAATTCCACTTGGGTTTTTGCCTCGTTGGATTTCGCGCGCGATGCAAAGATATCGAGAATCAATCCGCTGCGGTCAACAATTTTTCGATCTATAATTTTTTCAAGATTGCGCAGTTGAGCAGGAGAGAGGTCATCGTCAAAAATAATCAGGGAGATATCGTCATCCTCGGCAAGCTGGGCAATCTGCTCAACTTTTCCTTTGCCGATGTAGAAGGTCGGATCGATGCGATCTTTCACCTGCAAAATTTTGTGGATGATATCCGCGCCGGCGGTGTCGGCAAGCAGTACTAATTCATCCAAATATTCTTCCGACTGTCGGCGCTTCGAGTTATTAGCGGCAACGCCAACGGTGATGGCTCGTTCCCGTTTATCTTTGAATAATTCAATCATAATTCTTTTTTCTCTCTGGCAACAATCATTTCAATGAGCGCGATGATGACGGCAAGAAGCAAAAAATATTTCCACAGTTCAACACCAAACCTGCTTTGCAAAACAGTTTGGGTGATATCGCTCTCCGGTGACAGTGCGGTGATAGCAGTATTTTGAATTCCGACCTTTTCAAAAACGGAAGTCCATTGATCCTTTGTCGCCAATGTGCCGTCGGATTCTTCGCGCCTCATATTCACAGAAACAAATTGAACGGTATCGCGGTTCTGAAGTACGCCATACTGTCCCAATTCATTCAGAGCAGCAGAGGTGTACATTGTTTGCATGGTTCCTTCGCCGATGGATCGTGAAATTGATTGGACCGGCGTAATCTGATTCTGTGCATCCGCGAGATGGAGTGGAATGTTTGGTTCGTTGAATGATCTCTTTAACTGCGATGAAGAAAATTCAATCGGCGCACCAGCAAAAAATGTATTCGAAGCTTCCGCCAAATTTATCTGCGACGCAAGAAACAATGCAGACTGGTACATCAACGGAACAAAAATTCCTTTGTACGGAAAATTAGACCATCCGACCGTGGCGGGGACGGCAAATCCTAAAATTTTTCCTGATCGATATTCCCTCTGCCACAGAAATGGATTGCCGTTGGAAAGGACAATCACCGGCTGAATATTTTGCTGAGATGAAAACGACAATGATGTTGTTACTTCAGGAGATTCTACATTTGTCTTTTGGCGCA
>JAQUOA010000054.1 GCA_028749215.1 Bacteroidota bacterium | reverse complement strand
TGTAACGCTGCAGCCTGTTCAAGGGCAGACAGCCTTTAATCCGGCAAAAGACAATCCTTATATTCAAACGCAGATTCTTCCCACCTCGGCACCCACTCACAATAAATATTCACATTTTCCATATGCGGTGTCGGGATACATTCAAGACAAGATGGAATTTAAAAGTATTATTGTGAATATCGGAGTTCGTTACGATTATTTTGAACCTAATGGTAAAGTACTGTCAGATCCTTCTGATCCTGACATTTATAATCCTATTAAAGTGGAAAATAGATTTGTTGATACTAATCAGAATGGTCTTCCAGATCCCGGTGAATATGTTTTAACAATTGCAGACAGAACGAAGTATTGGTACAAAAAGGCGACTCCAAAAGCAAAATTTAGTCCGAGGTTGGGAGTTTCATTTCCAATTACGGCGCGGGGCATTGTCCACTTTTCCTATGGACATTTTTTCCAGACTCCCCGTTTTGAACGTCTTTATGAAAATCCTGGTTTTAAACTTGGTTTAGGTACAGGTAATCAAGGTGTTATCGGTAATGCTGATCTTCAGCCTGAACAGACAATCAATGCTGAACTGGGTGTTCAACAACAGCTGACCGATGATATTTCACTCGATGTCACCACGTACATTCGGGATATCCGCGGTCTTACAGGAACGCAAGGAGAGGAAATTATTGTATTTGGGGGTGCTTCAAGATATAGCATGTACACCAATAGTGATTTCGGATTTGTAAAAGGAATTGTAGTGACGGCAACAAAACGATTCTCTGGTGGAGTTACCGCTACCGCCGATTATACATTTCAAATTGCGCGAGGTACTGCTTCAGATCCACAGCAAGCTCGAAATGCAATTGCGGGTGGAGCACAGCCTGATATTCAGCTCACTCCGTTAGGATGGGATCAGCGTCATACATTAAATACGACTATTGCGTACAGTGGAAGTAATTGGGGATTAAGTGCCATTGGGCAATTTGGAACAGGAACACCGTACACTCCACGTAAATCGCCAGCCATTTCAACTCTCCTTACAAACAGCGAAATTAAGCCAACTTTTTTTAATGTAGATTTGCGGACATATTATCAATTTGATGTAGACGCGATTAAATTCATTCTCTTTGCTCGTGTTTTCAATCTTTTTGATTTCCGCAATGAGACAAGCGTGTTTGATGATACAGGACGGGCTGGGTTTTCAACAGATGAAACGTATGCTAAAAATCAAAATTTATCAACACAAAGAGTCAATACTATCGATCAATGGTATGCGGTACCACTTAACTACTCAGAACCACGTCGGATTGAAATTGGAATGAATTTGGAGTTTTGATGACTATGAAAAAAATACAGATATATGTTTACTTTGCTTCCATCATATTGTTGTTCACGAATATTTTATGGGGGCAAAGCGGGCGAGAATACCGGAAATCCGCAATCATGAATGGCAATCAAGTAAGAACTGTTTTTGGAAACTGGGGTGTGATTGGCCAAGGTGATGGTCCCCGCGGTGCGTGGAAGAATGATAACAATGGTTATCTGGGCGATGCCAGTTTGGTTGTGGGAGCTGAGGTTAATTGGCAAGGGACCATATTTCATTCTGTTGAAACGTGTCCTACGAGTCGTCCAACGCAAAGACGTGATGAGGATCCGAATACAGGCAAGCCGTGGACGTTTGAACCCGTGGGAGGATATTTTAATCCGACTCAAGAGAAAATTGCAATAACCGACAATCGTAATTCATGGCCATCCTTTTGGCCCGATAAAATGAATGACAACAGAGATCCAGGTTGGAAAGGTTCATGGAATGGTTATTTTGGCAAGCAGATTACTGCAGACTTAGAAACATACTTCGTGATGGATGACAATAACGATGAACGATTCAACAAAGCGGAAAATAATATTTTTAAAATCGATTTTAGACCAGATGCACAAAAACAGTCACGAAACGGATTGGGGCTTGAAGTTCGTGTCCGTGCCATGCAGTGGAGCAATTTCTTAGCGAAAGATAATATTTTTTGGTTATATGAAATTACTAACACGGGAACCACCAATTATGATAAAGTTGCATTTGGCATGTTGATTGGAACTTATGTTGGTGTATCGGGAGGAGGCGATGGTGGTACTGATGAGTGGAATGACGATTGGTCATTTTATGATCCGTACAATAATCTGACGTATACCGGTGATTACAAACATGGCGGACCCAGCCGCAATCCTCTTTGGGTAGGGAAGGTTGGAATGATCGGGTACGCATTTCTTGAAAGTCCCGGCAATCCATTCGATGGAATCGATAATGATGCAGATGCTGATTCTTCCGCAATAGGAAGAACCGCACCTAAATTTACTGAAAAAATGTTTACCGACTCTACGGAGATTTCGGTTGGGAAAACAGTCGTCATTATTAATGATGATTATACGAGATCGTTGTACACGGTTCCGGATGTTGATTCGGTAATTATTCCAACAAAAGGGAATAAAAGTTGGGTGTACCCAAGAAAGAAATCGTATGTCCAGGAAGGGAATGTAGTAAGAGGTCCCAACTCGCCGGTTGACGATTTTATTAATCCTAACGCGTACGATGGGGTGGACAATAACTACAACGGGCTTATTGATGAAAACCAATATCTCCATTTTCGTCAGGTAAAAAAATCGAAAAAGGGGGAAGTTCTTATTGATGTACCACATGCTGTACGGTATGTCAATTATCTTACTGGCGCGGGGAAAAATGCGTATAGCATGATTGATGAAAGGCGAAACGACGGAATCGACAACAACCAAAATTGGAATATTAATTTTGATGATGTTGGACGAGATGGCGTTCCGAACACCGGTGATTTTGGTGAAGGAGACGGCCAACCGACGTCAGGATATGGTGCTAATGGATTTGACACCGGTCTTCCTGGAGAACCGCATATCGATAAAACAGATGTCAATGAATCCGATCAAATAGGGTTGACAAGCTTCTATTATTTCTCTCCGGCTAATAATTTTACTATGGCTGACAAAGAAATTATGTGGGGATATCTTGCGCCCGGTTATTTTGCGGTTCCTGATAATATTCTCAATAACGAACCGGTCGCGGGTTCGGATGGTGATTTTATTTATGGGTCCGGATATTTTCCGCTCCTTGCAAAATCAACCGAACGATTTTCAATTGCGTTGGTGTTCGGTGGCGGATATGGGGGCAAATGGCCTGACAATGATATTGCTGATCTTTTGAAAAACAAAAAAATTGTACAGCAAATCTATGATGCAAATTATAAATTTCCAAAGCCTCCCGATATACCGACATTGAAGGCGGTTCCCGGAGATAAAAAAGTGACTTTATATTGGGATCGTGCGTCTGAAGAATCTATTGATCCCGTGCTTTTAACAAAAGATTTTGAAGGGTACAAGATCTATAAATCAACCGATCCTGATTTTAGTGATATCTTTACAATTACTGACGCTGCAGGAGTCCCTCAAATGTATAAACCACTTGCACAATTCGATCTAAAAGATGGAATACAAGGATATTATTATGGCGGCTCATCGTTATATCAACAGACATCCGGGATTTCTTATTATTTAGGAAATGAATCAGGATTACAACATACCTTTGTTGATAATGATGTAGAGAATGGTCGTCGCTATTATTACGGGCTTGTTGCTTATGATAAAGGTGATGAAACGATAGGTCTGTCCCCGAGTGAGAATAAGTTCAAAGTTAACATTCAAGCCAATGGTGAAATTTCCCATGATGTGAATGTTGCCGTGGTTGTACCTAATGCCAAGACTTCGGGATATACGGCTGCAGCCGACTCGGCATTGTTAATACGAAAAGCTGGGTCTTCAAACGGGACAATTTCGTACAAAGTCGTTGACCAATCAAAACTTACCGGACACTCATACCAAGTTTCTTTTTTTGATACTCAAAATGACGGGTTGGATAATAATGGAAATGGGCTTAAGGATGCCGCCGATTCTACTGAGTGGACCCGTATTACTTCGCTCTACAACGTCAAAGATTTATCTTCATATTCCGAAACATTTAATGCCGATGATACACTGTTAGTTTCACTTCAACGGAAAAATTTTGACAGTACTACGATTGCCGTTCGAAATGATCAAAATGTAATCGTTCCGACCTCTAAGTACAGTGTCGATATATCAAGGGGGACTATTCACGGTTCATCCCATGGTAGTTTACCCAAAGGTCAATACACTATTTCTTACCAATATTATCCGGTTTGGCGCAGCCCGTATATTCAGCAATCCCCTTATACAAAAGAAACGCAGGATGCGGATAATTTTGACGGGCTTCAATTGGTCTTTAAGAATGAATGGTCGATTATTGTTGACAGAAAAAATAGTCGATGGGAAAATGTTCCTCAACAGTATAGTTTTGGTATTCAAGGAGAAGACTTATTTGCCGGTGACATGAAGTTGTATCGAAAACCAAGCGATTATGAAATCCAATTTGATACTACGGTTGTCGACACCTCAGCGCTTTTGTTTCTTCCTAACTTTGGATCTTTTGATCCGGTGCGGACGAAATTTCGAATTTTTAATTCATCCGAAAGCACCTACATCAAGTTCTACTATATTCCTTCGGGAGGTTCAGGAATCATAAATCAAACTGACGAAATTATTTTTCTTGAAAAAGGACCGAACGGAAAGTATGTCCCTTCGTGGACTTTCGAACCGCAAGATTCGACGGCGTATCTTTTGACCAAAGGAAGCAAATTGATCATTAAAACAATTAAGCCGTTCAACAGCAGCGATCTCTTTGAATTTGCCACAGGTTTGCCGAAGTCAGATATTCAGATGGCAAAGCAAAATCCTCTACGGGTAAGGGTTGTACCGAATCCCTATGTCACAGCTTCATCGTTTGAGTTGCCGTTGAATCCGGGGCTTTCTAGTGGACGTAACCGGAAGATTGATTTTATCCATATACCCGCCGGGGCAAATATTAAAATATTTACTTCTCGCGGTGACCATGTCGTGACTCTCTACCAGGATGGGAATATTGACGATGGGTCAGTATCATGGAATTTAAAAACAAAAGAAAATCTTGATATTGCGTTTGGTATCTACTTCTATGTGGTAGAATCGCCGGCGGGGAATCAAACCGGAAAATTTGCAATTATTAAATAATGAGTATTCATCCTATGAAACAACTACAGTCAAAATTATTTTGCGTGGTACTAGTGATGGTCATGATGTCATCAGTACTCTTTGCACAGTCAAAAGTCGGTACGACTGCTGCGCAATTTTTGGGTAACTCCATCGGTCCCAAAGCCATGGCAATGGGCAGCGCCTTTGTAGCATCGAATGAAGATGTAACAACAATTTACTGGAACCCGGGAGCGTTCGTTCAAGCTGAAAAATCGGAGTTTGTTTTTTCAAATTCTGATTGGCTTGTTGGGACGAAGTTTCGGTGGTTTGGCCTGATGTTAAATTTAGACAACGAAAATGCAATAGGGTTAACCATTACACAATTGGACTATGGTGAAGATGATGTAACAACGGTTTCCATGCCGGATGGAACGGGTGAGAAATGGTCAGCGTACGATTTTGCCGCCGGGTTCTCGTACAGTCGCCGTTTAACGGATAAGTTTTCTATTGGGGGAACCGCAAAATATGTGTCACAGAGAATTTGGAATGAATCGGCAAACAATATCACGTTTGACATCGGTTTGTTGTACGTTACTGACTTTAACGGAATGCGTTTAGGAATGTCGATGTCAAACTTTGGCGGCGATCTTACCTTAGACGGAAAAGATCTTTTCAATAGAGTTGATATTGATCCTGCTCATTCTGGTTCTAATAAAACATTAACAGGGAAATTGAAAACCGATCCGTGGCCGATGCCGTTGTTGTTTCGTGTTGGGGTTGCCATGGATGTCATAAAAACCGATATGCTGCGTGGTACCATTGCCGTGGATGCGTTACGGCCAAGCGATAACAATGAATCAGTGAATATGGGAGCCCAGCTCGGTTGGATGGATATGCTTTTTGTGCGTGGTGGATACAAATCCTTAATTTCTCAAGAGCCGGTGTTTTCAAAAGATTTACAGCAAGAAGGTCTTTCTCTCGGTGCCGGGGTAAAGTACGGATTGCAAGGTCTTATGGCAGTGGAAGTAAATTACGCCTACACTAAATTCGGGGTATTCGGTAACCTTAATACAATGGCTCTTTCAATCAGTTTTTAATTTTTTTCCGGTTATACAAATGAACTTATTTTTTTATAACTTATGTGTACTTCGAAAGGAGGTGCTTGGGAGTAAAAAATTTAATGAGTAGCACAAGAATTAGATAATCCACAATTTCAATTTATATGGAGGTACAGATGAAAAGATTCCTTCTTTTTATGTTGTTGGTGTTAGCAGTAACAGGAATGGTGATGAATGTAGCAGACGCCCAGGCGAAAGTGAAAGTGACATTCATCGTCAATACTTCTACAATTCCTGATACCATCAAAGGAGCAACATCAACACTTGCCATTCAGGGTGATTTTCCGGCACCGTATAGCTGGTCAGATGTTCCGATGACGAATATCGGCGGAGACTATTGGATGGGAAGCGACTCAATACCTGTTGGTAAAGTAATTACCAACGGTTTTAAATTCCGTGCTAATGGCGGATGGGAAAATGATTTTGCCGTAAAAAACAATCGCCAACTCACAGTTGGATCAAACGACACGACGTTACCGGTCATGTTCTATAACACGCTATCTTCAAAACCAGATCCATATTGGAAGCCATGGCCTTCAACCGGGACTGATTCGTTAAATGTTTGGTTCCGCGTGAATATGAAAAATGCCAAAGACAGTACAAAATTTGGTTGGACATCTGCTGACGTGGATTCAGTTGCAATTGTTGGCGACAATTTAAGTGCAACGGGTGATATTGATGCAGCGACGTCAAATTTCCTAAAACGTGAAGGAACGACAGACTTCTATTCAGGACGCGTTCGATATAAAAAGAGTGTCGCTACCGGCGGACAAACTGTAAATTACCATTTCCGTCTTGGTAAATTAGCTGCACGCGATGAAACGCCGACACGCTCGTTTACGATTCCATTGAATTCGGCAGATACAACATTACCGTACGTATACTTTAACAATGACAAACCGTATTACGCGCCTCCGGTTAACGTAACTTTTATTTTAAATACCGCAGCTATCCCAGATACCATCTTGGCAAAAACTTCGAAGATGACCGTAACAGGTGATTTTCCGGAGTTAACAAATTGGGGCGGTGGTGTTGCATTAACAAATGTTGGCGGCGATTATTGGAAAGTAACGATCAAGATGAACCAGACTCAGGCTCCCAAAGGCTTCAAATTCCGTGCTAATGGCGGATGGGAATCTAATTTCGCAGTAAAGAACGATCGTCAGCTTCAAATTGGTAACGCAGACACGACTCTTCCGGTGCAATATTACTATGATGGTATCTATGCGTCAGGCCCGCCACAGTATTGGACACCGTGGCCTGCAACATCATCTGATTCGTTAAACGTTTGGGTTCGTGTAAATATGCAGGCTGTAATTGATAATGCAACCTTTGGCTGGAAGCCTAACGATAAAGACTCCGTTGTTGTTATGGGTGCTGGCAGCGGTATCAGTGCTGACCTTGACTGGGGAGTTTCTCATTATCTTAAGCAAGAAAAGAATCCAGCTTTCTTCTCTGGACGTATCCGAGTCAAAAAATCTGCTGTTATAGATACTCAAAAAGTTGAATTCAAATTCAGACTTGGAAACTTATGGGGTCGTGATGAGCTCCAGGGTAAACCAAACCGCAAATTCTCAATTCCAATTGGTAAAGTTGATACGACATTGGCGTACGTGTACTACGATAACGCCGCACCAATTGCGCGTGTTAATGCAGATACCGCAATCATCACTTTCCGAGTCAATATGAAGAATGCTATTGACAAGAAAGGATTTACCTCAGGTGACACACTTGTTGTTCAATCAGGATTCTTTAAAACTGGTGCAACCGATGGAAAAGAAAAGCAGTTAAAACAGGTCGTAGGCTCACTGTACCAAGTGACCGATACAATTATAACGACCTTCGGAAAAACGTTGAACTACCAGTACTACCTTGTTAAAAATGGTAATCGCGTCCGCGAATACTATTTCAACTTTGATTATGCGGGAATCAATAACAGCGAGCAAGAACGACGTCAAATAGCTCAAGTGGCAGGAACAAAGGCAGCTCCTCAGTCCACTGTACTTGATACAATTCTTTCCAATGATAACGCTCGTCGTCAACCGTTGTTCCCGAGTCAAGCACCGTTGAAACAAGATGTGACCGTAAAATGGGTTCTCGACTTACGTCCTGCATACGCTCAGATTAAACAGGGTGCAACTTTAAAAGATGGCCAAGGAATTGCTGACTTCAAGCTTTCTAACATCGACAGCATTAAAATTGTTGGTGTTGGAATGAACGGACCAGCTACTAATTTGCCTACTGTTTATCCTGTTGGTGATTGGGCAACGTGGAGTGCTCCGTTTATGACTGCTGATACAGCTAAACGAAAAATGTGGGATAATGGCCTAAAAGGTGGTGACGCTACTGCCGGCGATACATTATATAGCATTACGTTTGTTTATCCTTCTGGTTCCAATGCTGGGAAAATTTCCAAATATGGTATTAAAGGTGGCGACAATGAAACTGGTTTTGGTCTTAACCATTTAGATAACATTGATGATGCCAACTCAACATTTACCATCAATGTCCAATGGGGCAGTATCAATCCAAAGTTTTATTGGGCATGGGATTTTACCAATAATAAGCCGCAAGGTGTTGCAAAAGATGGTCTTGAGATTCCGAAAGAATTTGCTCTCCATCAGAACTATCCGAATCCATTCAACCCGTCAACGACAATTGAATTTGCACTCCCAATTCAATCTAACGTAACGTTGACAGTGTATAATGTGTTGGGTCAGGAAATTGCAACATTGGTAAACGAACCGATGAAAGCCGGTAAACAATCTGTAACGTTCGATGCATCACGTTTCTCGAGCGGTGTGTATTTCTACAGATTGAATGCAGGTCAATTTAACAGCATTAAGAAGATGATGTTGTTGAAGTAATACTGATGTTGAAGATGGACGAATAGTCTTTCTTGAACAGAGTTAAAAGAAAATCCCGTCCTTGCAAAAGGATGGGATTTTCTTTTTAAATTTACTTTATGTTTTTGAGTACCTGAAATGGTTAGTGCGCCGTTTCCAACAGGTACGTGTAGGTCCGATCTCATGTCCGAACTTTGTCGGTACTCTTTTGGCGGAGAGGTTACAAGTGTACTAAAAATCTTTACTTTTTGTACCGCAGTAGATTGTTTCGCAGAATGTGTGCTGCTTGATAATTTGGTGCTAACCGTAAAGTTTGATCCATCAAACTAAGAGCGTGTTGTATATCTCCTTTATTTGCATACGCTCCGCCAAGGCCGTAATAAATGCTTGCTAAGATCAATGGTGAAGCATGTTCTTTCTCAGCGAGCCGCTTTGCAGTGTCAAGATGAACAATAGCTTCATCAATTTTCCCTTCATTAATATCAACCAATCCAAGATCAATTCGCGCAAAAAGATATTCAGGATTAAGATGAATGGAAATTTCATAGTACTGTGCAGCTTGTTTTAAGTTACCCATATCTTTATACACGGCACCAGACAAATAATATGGATAGTATAGATCAGGGTAATCATCAATGAGAGAAGCGTAAGTTGTCAACGCTTTTTGGTATTGATGCAACTGTCTAAAGCGCAATGCCGTATTGTAGCATCCTTCTGTTAGCGATGTTCTGTAGGTATAAATATCCAAAGCTATTTGTTTTAACACGCTATCCGCATCATGGGTCATCACAAACATTTGCGGCTTGTACTCTTGAAACGGCCACTGTTTGGTTAACTGTCGAATGGAAATATCTCCGTATGCCAAATCAAGCCATGGTAAACCTAAGCTGTCTTCATTGAATGGAAGCAGGTTATTTGATTGGGTATTTTGCGGGGAGACAATGCACTGTTTAATAATTTCCTTTACAAAAAGAGATGCAATTTCATAATAGCCTCTGGCGTTGGGATGGAGATGTTCACGGAACAGGTCATCGCCCGCAATGCCGGTTGCGGAAAGAGAAGAAAAAAGTGAATCAGCTGAAATGAATGGAACGTTGCGCTTCTGTGCAACTCTTTTAATAATTTCATTGATCTTACTTGGTGCTCTAAATTTTAATAAATCTTCATCTCGTGCTCTAGTCAGAAAATATTTAGCGTCATTAAAATTATTGTTTGCAAGATAAATTTTGCCCATCCAAAAATTCAAAAATGCGTTTGTGGAATCAAGGAGGTATAAGTGTTGTGCTGCAGTCAGCGCCGGGGCAAAATCCTTTTTTTCATAATCTTCTTTTATCATTTGTAATTGTGATGAATATGGCTGTAGCTGCGCTGATGTATCATACACAAAAGGCGGAAACATGAGATTTGAAGTGAGATCGCTGATAATAATTGGTATGTTGTGTTTCGAGAAAAGAGAAATGATGTCATTGAGATTTGATTCAAAAAGATTGAAAATACGATCCGCCGCTGCAGAATGAAGCGACACGGTATTCTTTTGCGATACCTGTTTCATCAAATTCATATCAGAAGTTGGAATATTTTTTGGTGATGCAAGTACGTACCGATCCACAGCTTGTATTAGCCTCAAATCCTGAAATTCATATTTCCAGGGAATTGTGGCAGGAAATTCTTTTTGTATCCATGAGGCACCTACGCCATCTGGTCCATAAAATTCATTATGTCCCATGTACACAAGAACGAGATCAGGATCGTAATCGATAATTTTTTTTGATATGTCAAGAACGACATTGCTGTTGATTGCGGATGCCCCTAAATTAATGATTTCAAATTTTTTGTCGGGGTAAATATGACGGAGTTGCTTACGCCCAATCGAAGCAATATTGGTTGTTAATTGATATGGTGTTCCAAACATCGAAGAGCTTCCTAAGCAAACAATTCGAAAGACATTGTCCGTTTTTTGCTTGCTGAATATTGTGGGTTTGATGCCTGGAATTATTGGCGATCCAACAGGGAAATATTTTTTTAGATAATCGGTGTTTACTTCATACGCATCACGGCCATTGTACGTTGTTTGCTTAATAAGAGGATTTTCAAGGTTGGGGGCAACGATACGAAGTAAAATTTCAACGATGGCAATGGTACTAAAAAATAAAAATAGGGTTATACCAGTAAATAAAAATCTCTTTTTTGATGTCAACATAATCTTGTACCGATATTTATTCGAATAATTTTGCTGTCTAAAATGTAGAAAGAACCACGCTGATGTGCAAGAAATTGGATTTCACATTTAGCACACTTTTACCGTTCCATTGAGTATGAAAATTCGTACATTCATCATAGTTTTAATCTATTCATGAAAATAGCTTTTATGCAAAAGTTCATTACGCAAGGTTTATTTTTTTCATTGACATATTTATTTTCTACCGGCTTACTCTATGGTCAAGAGAAGGGTAAAAATATAACGTACGTCGCTAAAGCCGGGAATATATTTATTAGTGAACGTGAATTTGTTCAACGGTTTGAACTGCTTCCCGGTTTTGGCCGTCAAAGGCGTTCTCAACTTGAAACAGCCAAAGCTGAATTTCTTTATACTATGATCGCTGAAAAACTTCTGGCGCAGGAAGCTATCGCACGAAATTATGACAAAGATACCATCGTGGTGCAATCATTAATCGCGATTCGTAAAAAATTATCGAGGGATGAATTATACCGTAACGAGATCAGTCAAAAAGTAAAAATTTCTGACATAGATATTATTCGAGGAATGGCTCGTGCTCAATCTCTCCCTCTTGTTTCGTATTTGTATTTTGCGAAAGAAGAAGAAGCCGTTTTTATCCGTCAGCAAATGAAAAAATCGAAAGATTTTGATGCACTTAAAATTGATTCGACCTTCCATGTTTTGCGAGATACCGCAACGGTTATCTGGGGCGATGCTGACCCTGCTCTTGAAGATGCTGTTTATCGTCTTACTTCCGGAGAGATTTCGCCGGTCATAAAGGCCGGATCAGGTTTTTACATTGTGAAAGTAAATGAGATACGAAGGAATACCGAGTTTTCGTCATTACAGCCCAATGTGCTTCGCGACCGCACAGTCGACATTATCCGGCTTCGAAAAGAACGTCAGCGTTTTAATGAGTTCATGGGTGAGATTTTTAAAGATAAAATAGGGTATTCATTGCCGCGCACGTTTATCCATTTAGCGAAATGTTTACGGGAAGTTTTTTACGAGAGAGGGAAAGAAAATGATGGACTTTTCTCATCTCAAATTATGAATGAAGTTGAGCAGCGTTGCAAAAGTTTTTTAAATGATAGCATGACCATCGTTGGGAATTCGGCATGGACAGTAGGAAATGTGATTGATAAATTAAGAAACAAATATATTCAAATTGATCTGAAAGACAGCGCAAACATTCCGAATCTCCTTAACGATCAAATGAGAGAATTAGTGCAACAAGAGTTGCTTGAACAAGAATCACTTCGCAGAGGACTGGATCAACAGCCGGCAGTAAGAGAGAAGATGGAAATGTGGCGAGAAGCGATTCTTGCATCGTTCATGAAAGGAATAATTCGCCAGAAAATTAGTGCCTCGGAGAGTGAAATTTATGCCTTCATGAAAGATAGTGAACACAATGTTGAAGTTCCGATGGTGCAAGTCCGCCAACTTGTTACATCGACGTTGGATGACATGAAGAAGGCAATGGCATCAATTCAAAAAGGAGTTACATTTGAGGATGCAATACATCGCTGGTCAATCGATACGCTGACGCGTAATCAAGGAGGGAAGACTGAGTATTTTCCAATCACCATGCATCCTCCTGTTGGCGACTTAGCGTGGCGGATGAACATTGGTCAAGTGTATGGACCTGTTTCAGTAGACAATGGATATCTTCTTTTTGAAGTGCTTGATAAAACAAAACAACCGCCGTTAAACGATACGGCGTTTGCTTCTCAATTCGAAAGTGCAAAAAATAAATTGTTGAATTTAAAGTACAAGCGAACCCTTAATCTTTTCCTTGCGCAAACGGGTGAAGATCGCGGATTCACAATTTTTGAAGATCGCCTCAAAAGCATTTCAGTGACTCCAATTCCTATGATGACTTTTCGGATATTAGGATTTGGGGGAAAGATGTTTGAAGTACCATTCGTTGATCCTCAATTAGATTGGCTTAATGTGGATCCCCCAAAAACGAAAATACTTCCTTAGGTTTGTTAGTTTATTTTTGCAGGGGTTTTTGAAAGAAGCTCACGGGCAGGTGTAAAGTTGGGATTGATTTGTAAAAGAAGCTGCAATTGATTGCGTGCCGCATCATTTTGGTATGCGCGGACTAAGGCGAGAGCCAGCATGTAGCCATTCTGCAATTGTTCATTTTTAGTTTGACTAAACATTGCCAGTTTTTCATAATAGGATACTGCATCAAGCGGCTTATTTTGTCGTAATGCAATATCACCGAGCGCTCGATTTGCGAGAATTGTTTTTTCTACCGCGAGGGATGCGGTTAAAGTGCTTTGTACCTTTTCAATCTTCCCCATCTCAAGATAGATATGTGCTAATTTTAGGTATGGCTGCACATCATACGGTGCTTGGTTAATGATAACTTCAAATTCCTTTGCTGCCTTTTCTCTTTCCCCCCGTCGCAGATAATAATTAGCAAACTGTTCGTGGCCATCTAACCAATTTCCATTTCCACGCATCACATTTTCAACAATACTTTCAAGTGTATCAGACGGATTGATTAAACGTGGAGAATGTGACGTTGTTTTTGTGAATGGCCAGGATGAGGTTAGAATTTCAGTCTTTCGGTGAGCAAGTTGTTCGTCAAATTCTGTAACATGGCGTGATTCCCAAAGTTCGTCCTCATTAAAAGGATGAGCATTATTCCATTCTTCAGCAGATGCAAACAATTGGTGTGCTCGCATTTCATGAGCATATTGTTTTGCCATCAAAAAATATCCGCGCGAATTTGGGTGAAGATGTTCGACAATGAGCTCATGTCCAATAAGCGAATCGTGAGAATTATCTTTGAACATTTTTTCAGTGTCAACAAAAAATTCATTTTCTCTGTCACAACTGGTACGAATGATATTATTCATGTCTGAACTTGCTCGGAAGCGTAACTGGTCATAGTCCCGGGCTTGAATATATTCCCTTAATGCTTCACCAGTATTGTTTTTCTTTTCATAACACCGGCCTATATAAAAATGTACGCCTGCATAAGATGTGTCCAATAAACGAAGGTTTTGAAAAACGGTAAATGCCGAATCAGTCTGCCCTCCATTAAATAAAGCGACTCCTGCTTCAAATGTTTGATGATAGT
>JAQUOA010000053.1 GCA_028749215.1 Bacteroidota bacterium | reverse complement strand
TATGGTTTTCCGCCCGAAGAGGAAACGGAGTATCGAAATCGAGATGCACAACGGTAGATGAAACTGTCGGTACTGGAAAAAAAGAATTACGCGAAACTGAAAATAAAATTTTTGGTGTGCAGTAGTATTGCAAAAATATTGACAGAATACCGTACTCTTTTGTTCTCGGTTTTGCCACAAGCCGCTGTGCTACTTCAGTTTGCATCATCACTGTAAAATCCTGCACCGCATCCGCGGAATCGATGACATGGAAAAGAATCGGTGTCGTTATATTGTAAGGGATATTTCCGATCACTCTCAATTTTTTTTTCGGGTCGCTTTGTACATCAGAGAATGTAACTTGTAAGATATCTGAATGAATGATTGAAATTTTTTCACCGAACTGAAGCTCCAATTCCTTTACCAATTCATCGTCCAACTCCACGACCGTCATATGTGAAAGCGTCTCCAACAGCAGGGAGGTGAGCGCTCCTTTACCGGGGCCTATTTCCACTACGCAATCAGCAGGCTGGGGATTGAAAAGACGCACAATTTTTTTTGTGACATTGGCGTCGTGAAGAAAATTTTGGCCGAGAGATTTTTTGGGATGATGCACGTTGTAATTTTCCAATGAACATAAGTGAAGAAAGACACAGCTACGTGTATGAATATACTGAATGAAGCATCGTATTTCAATGGAGACGCAGCTTTCTTGCATCTCCCTCATTTTCTTTTCATATTGACACAAAATGTTGAAAAGATTTTCATATCTCTTCCAAGCGCTCACCGAACGCGACAGTCTTTCCGCGAAATGGGTCGTCTTTTTCGGATTTGTTGTTGCCGTTGCGCTGATGTTTCCCCAGGGACTTTCTGTTGAATCGGATCATGCCGTCGGAACAGTATGGACAGAAGCGGATTTGTATGCACCGTTTGCATTTCCTATTTACAAAGACGTGCATGACTATGAACGCGAACGCGAACTTTCAGCCAATAAAGTGTACAAAGTTTTTGAAGAGAATCAGGATGTTGCTGAAGTACAGATTGATTCACTGCAGCGATTCTTTGATCTGCTTCAGAAAATTATAGACCGCCGTCCGAGTGATGCAAAAGACATCGATCTTGCTCTGTCAAATTTTCCTCTTCAGTTCCGCGACAGTGAATGGAAAACCCTGTGGATCTTGCGCAACGTTGAACAGCAGCGAGGTAAGCTGTCTAAATATTCTTTCGATAAATTACGCCGCGATGTTTTATTGGTGGTCAATGGAATCTACCTCCAAGGAATTCTTGATGTTCGTAAGTCGCAGTTGAAACCGGATGAGGTTATTGCCAAACGAAAGAAGACCATCGAGCAAATCGTTCCTGTGAACAGATTCTTAGACAGAGAGGAATTAGGAAAAGTTGTTCAACAGACATTTATTGCCGGTTTCAATGGAGAAAATGACACTGTTTCTATCGCCCTAAAAATTGCTCTGTCATTCCTCACGCCGAACATCATCTATCAAAAAGAACAGACAGACCGCGAAATTCAATTTGCCGTTGATCTTGTTCCCCGGACCGAAGGGGCAGTGAGTGAAGGAGAGCGGATCATTTCCAAACACGACCGCGTGACTCCCGAAATAAAACTGAAACTTGATTCCATGCGAAAAGCCAAGGAAGAACGCGGGGCAGGCATTAACACCTACATCACGTTCGCCGGAAAAATGCTCCATATTTTTTCTATCACATGGCTGCTGGTGATGTATTTCTATCTCTTCCGTAAACGTATTTATCACGACAACGGACGATTGTTGCTGATTTTTTCACTTTTTCTTGCCGTGGCATTTGTTGCGTACTTATCGGTCATTGTTCCATCATCGTTTCCCCTTCGTTTCATTATTATTGTGCCGGTGCTTTCCATGCTCTTGGGAATTATTTTTGATTCCCGTGTCGCTTTTTATGGAACCGTGGTAAGTTCATTGCTTGTGGCCGGCGTTCGGGGGAATGATTACGGAATTGCATTGGCATCGCTGGTTGCAGGTTCTTTTGCGATTTATACGGCGCGTGACATTAAAAAGCGTACACAAATTTTCCGTTCTATCGTATACATTTTTTTAGGATACGCTATTGTCATAGTTGCCTTTGGTCTGGAACGGTACGAAACATTTGACACCGTCCTTAATCAATTGGTGGTGGCATCGTTCAATGCAATTTTTTCTCCAATCATTACGTACGGAGTGTTGATCTTTTTTGAAAGATTCCTGAAAGTGTCCACGGAATTGACCCTCGTGGATTTGTCCGATCTGAATCATCCGATCTTAAAAGAATTAGCGCATAAAGCTCCAGGTACATTTCATCACAGCGTCAGCGTCGCAACGCTTGCCGCTTCCGCGGCTGAAGCCATTGGCGCGAATGCAACACTGGCGCGTGTCGGAGGATTGTACCACGACATCGGGAAGATGGCGAACTCGGAATTGTTTGTTGAAAACCAGCTTGGCACGGAAAATAAACATCGCGTGTTGAGTCCGCGAAAGAGTGCACGCGTAATCGCCGCCCATGTTGATGACGGCATTGAATTGGCACGAAAAAAAAATCTACCCGAATCAATCATCAATTTTATCCCAATGCACCATGGCACGATGCACATCGGATTCTTTTATGAAAAAGCGTTGCGGCAGAAAAAAAATAAAAATGAGGTGAACGAATCCGATTTTCGTTATCCCGGTCCGAAACCCAACACCAAAGAGACTGCCATACTTTTGCTGGCGGACGGTGTTGAAGCATCGACGCGCGCCATTGAGGACCCCACGGCAGAAAAAATTGAAGCGAATATTGAATCGCTCATTAAACTTCGCTTGCTTGAAGGCGAGCTTGACGAAAGCACTTTAAATATGCGCGATCTGAGCCGCATTAAAGAAAGTTTCCTTAAAATTCTTATCGGCGTTCACCATTCGCGTCTTCAGTATCCTGAAATAGAACCTCAAAACAACAGTGCAGTCAAAGAACTTGAAAAGCCGGCACCATCTAAAACAAAACGTTCCACGCCTGCCAAAGCCGCTCCCGACAAACGACTTCAACGCACCATTGAAAATATCGATCAGTGATGAAGTCTGACAAAGATTCCTACTTTCGATTTTTGATGCTGGAAAAATCTCTCGCCGGCAATTCTGTTGAAGCCTATCGCCGGGACATTGAGCGGTATGTGCAATTCCTTTCTGAGTGGAATCTTTCAGAGTTTGAAAACGTCAACGAAGATCACGTCTCAAAATATATCAAAGCACTTCGGGAACTTGGACTTTCAGCGAAAAGTATTGCGCGAAATATTTCTGCGATCAAAGGGTTGCATAAATTTCTTCTCGGAGAAAAACGGACAACGAACAATCCAACGCAAAATGTTGAACTGCCTAAGGCCGGTAAACACTTGCCCGATGTGCTGGATATACATGAAATCAATTCGATTTTAGAAGCTGCCAATCCGATGGCAGAAGCTGCGAGTGATTTGGTGTGGCGCGACCGCGCAATTTTGGAAACGCTCTACGCTACGGGAATGCGTGTAACGGAGTTGACAGGGCTGACGCAATCGAATGTGCTGGAAGAGCAGGGGCTTGTGCGCGTGTTCGGTAAAGGATCGAAGGAACGTCTTGTGCCGATTGGTGAACCGGCGCTGCAATGGATTGATAAGTACAAACGGCATGTGCGTGAGAAACTTGCTCAGCATAAAAGGACAAACGACGCGGTCTTTCTGAATTTTCGCGGCAAACCGATTTCGCGTGTGAGTGTGTGGAACATTGTTTCAACCTATACACGCAAAGGAGGCATTGAAAAAGAAGTTCATCCGCATACCTTTCGTCATTCCTTTGCAACACATTTATTGGAAGGGGGTGCCGATCTGCGTGCGGTGCAGGAGATGCTCGGGCATGCCGATATTTCCACCACACAAATTTATACACACATCGATCGCGAACTGTTGAAGCAGCAGCACAAAATGTTTCATCCGCGAGCGTAAAGTAACAATGAAAGTAATAGCCCCAAGAAATAGAACGATCAGGTTAACCAATACCGAAACTCAACGGTATAAAAAAAGATTGTTGACGTTGAAGAAACCGGCATCGGTCGACCAAATTCTCAACCGTACACTGAACCAGAGCCTTGACGATGTTGCAGAATTTCTTCCGTCGGAGTTTGTCGACCTTCTTTTTCTTGATCCGCCGTACAACCTTACGAAAACATTTCGCTCTACCACATTTCACGCAACGTCACACGATGCGTATGCCGAGTGGATGGATTCGTGGCTTTCCCGTCTTGTCCGCACCTTAAAAAAAACAGCGGCAATTTATATTTGCGGTGACTGGCGTTCGTCGGCGGCCATTCAAGAAGTTGCAGAAAAATATTTTATCATCCGCAATCGCATCACGTGGGAACGCGAAAAAGGGCGCGGTGCAAAAGCGAATTGGAAAAATGCTTCCGAAGATATTTGGTTCTGCACGATGTCGGACAAGTTTACATTCAATCTTGATGCTGTGAAAGTAAAGCGCAAAGTCATTGCACCGTACACAGAAAATGGGAAGCCGAAAGATTGGCACAAAGCATCCGATGGAAATTTCAGGATCACGCATCCCTCAAATTTATGGACTGATTTGACAGTGCCATTTTGGTCTATGCCGGAGAACACCGAACATCCTACGCAGAAGCCGGAAAAATTATTGGCAAAAATTATTCTTGCCTGTTCCCATCACAACGATGTTGTTTTTGATCCCTTTCTTGGGTCCGGAACTACATCGGTTGTTGCAAAAAAACTTGGACGCCGATATGTGGGAATTGAAATAGACGAGAAGTTTGCCTGTCTTGCCGAGAAACGTTTGGCCGTGGCAGAAAAGAATATGGCGATCCAAGGTTTTAACGACGGAATATTTTGGGAACGCAATTCACTTTAAAATCCTTACCACAAAGGCACTAAGACCAAAACATTTTTAACTCATTGTCAGTTGTTTATTCATTATCAACTATCCATTATAAATTATTCATTGCTTTATGCACAGAATTCTTGCTCTTGCCGAAGGACGCTTCAGTCCATTAAAATCAAAAACCGCTAACGGCGCCATTATCTATTTGCCGAATCAAGTTGTGGCTGTTGTCGACAGCACAAAATCCGGAAGTACTGCTCAACAAGTGCTGGGGTATGGCGGCGCAATTCCGGTTGTCCCTTCCATAGAAGAGGGATTGAAATTCCAGCCCGATACACTTCTCATCGGCATTGCACCCAGCGGCGGCCGGCTTCCAGACGAATGGCGCACGTGGATTAAAGCTGCAATGCGGCATAAGATGAATATTTTAAGCGGGCTCCACACGATTCTTTCCGATGATGATGAGTTTGTTCAGATTGCTAAAGAAAATGGCGTGACAATCACCGATTGGAGAAAAATTCCCGAAGAATATGAAGTTGTTTCAAAAGGAAACTATCGCACGAGGAAAGCAAAAACCATCCTTACTGTCGGCGTGGATTGCAACATCGGCAAGATGACGACGATGCTTCAGGTGTACAATGAGTTTTTAAAACGCGGATTGAAAAGCGATTTTATCGGCACCGGGCAAACCGGCATTATGATCTCCGGGAAAGGCATCGCGGTTGACGCAGTCATCAGCGATTACATTGCGGGATCAATTGAAAAATGTATCGATGCTTCAAATGGTGAAGGTTATAAATATATTTTTGTGGAAGGACAGGGTGCTTTGACGCATCAAGGGTACAGTGGAGTAACACTTGGACTTATGCATGGAACAATGCCCGATGCAATGATCATGTGTGTGCAGCCGATGCGCACGCACGACGATTACGGCCTGCCTATTCCCGATCTCAATCGGCTGATCAAACTTCATGAAGAGACAATCAATGTTTTTCGTCCCACAAAAGTTGTCGGTATCGGCATCAATTCGATCGGGTTGACTGATGCAGAAAGCAAAGCTGAAGCAAAAAAATTAGAAGACAAGACCGGATTGCCTGCAATTGATGCCTTTAGATTTGGCGGGGAAAAGTTAGCGGAAGCGTTGTTGAAGTATCTTTAACTATTAAAAAATATCGTTAAAAAGATTTCCCGCTCAAGTCTTTAATTTGAGCGGGATTTTTTTTATCATTAAGTAGGTTAAATAACGGAAATTCGACTCTCGACCCCGAGCTTTGTCTCGGGTTCTTTATTCTTAAAAATTATGATCGTAATGAAATTTGGCGGTACGTCGGTTGAAGATGCCGCTGCCATTCGCAATCTTACCGATATTGTAAAAAAAGAAATTCCACGAAAACCGGTTGTGGTTGTTTCTGCCTGCGCCGGCATCACGAATCAATTGCTCAACGCCGCGCAGTTAGCATCGCAGGGGAAAAAAGAAGAAGCTTTACAGGTGGTGATAGCCATTGAAGGCAGGCACAAAAAAATTGCTCGGGATTTATTTGACGGCGACACGGAACGCTTCATTAACAAACACATCACATCGCAAGCGGAAGAACTCTCTGCCTTGGTCAATGGAGTAGTCGTTCTTGGTGAGTTGACCCCGCGTTCTCTGGATGCCTTTGCAGCGTACGGCGAACGTTTCTCTTCGTTCATCATCCATCATTATTTTGAATCGCAAAAGATCAAATCGTTCTGGGTCGATGCACGTTCGTTCATGAAAACGGATGAGCAGTACACCAAAGCGGCAGTAAATTTTGACGCAACCGAACAGCTACTCAAGGAAATCGTCCAGCTGAAAATTGACAACGGCTATGTAGTAATGACGCAGGGATTCATCGGTTCAACACACTCTGGAATAACGAGCACTATAGGACGGGGCGGCTCGGATTATTCCGCCGCCATTATCGGCGCACTGTTAAATGCGGAAGATATACAAATCTGGACCGATGTTGACGGAATTCTTTCAGCTGATCCGACCGTGGTAAAAAATGCGAAGAAAATTAAAGTGATGTCGTTCAGCGAAGCGTCGGAACTTGCGTACTTCGGCGCGCGCGTGCTTCATCCTGAAACAATTTTACCGGCAGTGAAAAAGAATATTCCTGTTCGAGTGTTGAATTCCAAGAATCCGAACGCTACGGGAACGCTGATTGTTTCAACGCCAAAGACCGATAAGCGGTGTATCGTTAAATCCATAGCGTACAAAGAAGGCATTACTCTCGTTAGCATTGTGTCGACGCGAATGTTTTTGGCGACAGGATTTCTGGAAAATGTGTTCGATGTTTTCCATAAGTATCAAACGGTGGTGCATACCGTGGCAACATCCGAAGTGAGTGTGACAGCAACAATTGATAACGTGAAAAATCTGTCGCACATCGTTCATGAGTTGCAGGAATTTGCCACCGTAACGATTACTGATAAGAAGGCAATGGTTTGCATTGTCGGCGATAACTTGCGCAACAGTCCGGGGCTTGCTGTAAAAATGCTTGGTCCGATTGCTGACATCAATATTAATATGATCTCGCAAGGTGCATCGGAGATCAATTTGAGTTTTGTGATTGATGAAGAACAAGTGGATGATGTGGTACTGCGGCTTCACAAAGAGCTTTTTAGTAATGCCGATCAATTTCCTGAAATTTTTTCTAATTAGTCAAATCCATGAACTATTTTCATTACAAAGATAATCAACTCTACTGTGAAGAGATTTCTGTTCAGGAAATAGTTGAAGAATTCGGAACGCCGCTCTATCTTTACAGCAAAAATCAGGTGCTCGATAATTTTCGCGCAATCGATCGGGCCTTCGCTGATGTTGATCACGTAACGTGCTATGCATTGAAAGCCAACAGTAATCAGTCGTTGCTGAAATTACTGGCGACAGAAAATGCCGGCGCTGATGTCGTTTCTTCCGGCGAGTTGTACCTTGCGCTCAAAGCAGGATTCCAGCCGTCAAAAATTACATTTGCCGGCGTGGGGAAACGTGATGATGAAATTGAGTATGCGCTGAAGCAGAAAATTTTTTCGTTCAACGTCGAATCCATTCAAGAACTCGATATCATCAACGACATTGCCGCGAAACTCAAGACGACCGCGCGCGTCGCACTTCGTATCAACCCTGATATTGACGCTTCTACGCACCCGTATATTTCTACTGGATTAAAAACCAATAAGTTTGGCATTGACATTTCTGTGGCTGTTGAAGCATTCAAACATGCCGCATCGCTTCCTCATTTGCAGGTGGAAGGAATCCATACGCACATCGGCTCACAGATTCTCAAAATTGATCCCTTCGTTCAAACGGCAACGACCATTGTGAAATTGGTAAACGAACTGCGCGGTGTTGGTATCAATATCCGCCACATAGATTTTGGAGGCGGATTCGGTGTAGCATATAAAAATGCAATTCAACATCCTTTTTTACTGGTAGAAGAAAATGCAGAATCGGTTCCGTTACGCGAAATGTTCATTTCATCGATTGTGCCGATATTGAAACAGACAGGATGTAAATTGATTATCGAACCAGGAAGATCAATTGTGGCTGATGCAGGAATTTTGTTGACCAAAGTGCTGTACCGAAAAGAGAACAGCGTAAAAAAATTCGTGATTGTAGATGCAGGAATGAACGATTTACTGCGTCCGAGTTTGTATAACGCGCATCATCAAATCGTTCCGCTCACCGTAACACAAGGTGAACCGGAAGTAGTTGATGTCGTCGGTCCGGTGTGTGAAACAGGAGATTTCCTTGCGCGTGAAAGAAAACTGCAGCATGTTGAACGCGGAGAATTTCTTGCCGTGTTAACTGCCGGCGCCTACGGAATTGTGAATGCATCGCATTATAATGCGCGGCTTGGGTTAGCCGAAGTGCTGGTGAATGGAGACAAAGTGCGGGTCATTCGAGAACGGGAAAGATTAGAAGATCTTATGTAGCTTTCAGTTTTCAGCTATTAGATTTCAGAGATATTCGATGCAAGATTTCAAAAAATTATTGGTGTGGCAAAAGGGGCATGTGTTGACGAAAGAGATATATCTCGCCACATCTAAATTTCCCAAAGATGAATTGTACGGAGTAACTTCGCAACTACGAAGAGCTGTACTTTCTATTCCAACCAACATTGCAGAAGGCGTTGGAAGAGGAAGTGATGCCGACTTTAAGCGTTTTTTACATATTGCTTTTGGATCGGCAAGTGAAACTGAATATTTGATTTTGATTTCAAAGGAATTAAAATATTTATCACAGGATGAAGCAGTTTCTTTTGATAATCAAATCATCGAAATAAAAAAAATGTTGTCATCATTAATCAACACATTAAAAAAATCTGATGGCTGAAAGCCGTCAGCTGAAAGCTATCGAAAGAATAAAATGAAACAGTATAGAGTTATCGTTGCAGGCGCAACCGGTATGGTTGGCCGAAAAATGGTTCAAGTTTTGGAAGAACGAAAATTTCCGGCGTCTGAACTTCTTCCCATGGCATCGGCACGCTCAGCCGGTTCATCCGTTACGTTTGCGGGAAAATCGTGGAAGGTGCAAGAACTGAACGAAGAAAATATTAAAAACAGTAAAGCTGATGTCGCTCTGTTTTCTGCCGGAGGTTCCGTCAGCAAACAGTTTGCACCGATCTGTGCGAAGTACGGAATTCTCGTCATCGACAACAGCAGCGCGTGGCGCATGGAACCGAATATTCCTCTGGTGGTACCGGAAGTGAACAGAGAAAAAATATTTTCGGAAAGCAAAATCATTGCAAACCCGAACTGCTCAACCATTCAGATGGTAGTGGTGTTGAAGCCGCTGCACGATCGATATAAAATTAAACGTGTAATCGTCTCAACATATCAATCGGTGACCGGCGCAGGTCAAAAAGGATTCGATCAGTTGATGAAAGAGTGGAAGAAAGAAAAAGTCGAGAATCCGAAATTCCCATATCAAATTTCGTTCAACTGTCTGCCGCACATCGACGATTTTTTGGAAAACGGCTACACTAAAGAAGAAATAAAAATGGTGAATGAGACGAAGAAAATTATGGGGGATGATTCCATTCAAGTCACCTCAACCTGTGTGCGCGTTCCAGCCATCGGCGGTCACAGCGAATCGGTGAATATCGAATTTGAAAAACCGTTTGAAGTAAATGATGTGCGCAATATTTTGAGCAAAGCTCCCGGCGTTGTTGTTCAAGATGAGCCAAAGGACAAAGTGTATCCGATGCCCATCCATGCGTACGATAAAGATGAAACGTTTGTCGGACGCATCCGGCGTGATGAGACCGTAAAAAATGGTTTGAATCTTTGGATTGTATCGGACAATATTCGCAAAGGTGCCGCTACCAACGCTGTGCAAATTGCAGAAGAATGGATCAAAGGGAAATAAGAAGGTTTCTTGAGTAATGTTGTATACATTGTTGCCACAGATTTCACAGATGAACGGTTCAAAAGCTTTTTTTGAAAATCTGGGTAATCGGTGGTATTGTTTTTCTCCCCTAAGTTGAAACAGAAACAGACAGATTGAGTTTCATTGAAGAAAACAAATATGACCATACCCCTTGATTATTTTGTCAGCACAGACAAAACAAAACTTGATGTTGATGTCATCCATCAGTTTCTCTCATCAAGTTATTGGGCAAAAGGTATTCCCCGTTCAGTCATCAAAAAAAGCATCGAACACTCTCTTTGCTTCGGTGTGTATCATGACACCCGTCAAGTTGGTTTTGCCCGAGTCATTTCAGATTTTACCACTTTCGCGTATCTCGCCGATGTTTTTATTCTAGAAACATATCGTGGTAAAGGATTGAGCAAGATGTTAATGAAAGAAATTGTTGCCTTTCCACAATTGCGGGGATTGCGGCGTTTTATCCTTGCCACACGCGACGCTCATGGATTGTACAAACAATTTGGTTTTACCGAGATCAAGCATCCCGACCGATGGATGGAAATTCACAACCCAAACGTTTATAAAAAATAAATTGTACTTCATTCTTCTTCCTCCTTTGGCTTGACATAGTAAGGCACTAATTACCCGTTGTACGTGTTCATCGTATAACATTTGTGTTGATTTCATGACAGTCTTTGAATCCATTTGCACGCTTTTGAAAGAAAAGAATATTTCTTTTCGAACAGTGCAACATCAGCCGACGGCAACCTCCGAAGAATCTGCGCGGGCGAGAGGAGAGGATATTCGCATCGGCGGTAAAGCAATTGTTTTAAAAATAGATGCCGGCTTCAAACTTTTTGTGCTGAGCGGAGCATTGAAGATTGATTCAAAAAAAATTAAGGACCATTTTAAAGCAAAGTCTGTTCGTTTTGCCACACCGGAAGAATTGCTGGCGTTGACAGGACTTATACCCGGATCGGTCCCTCCATTTGGAGTTCCTATTTTAAATTTTGAATTGTATCTTGATACCTCGGTTTCTGAAAATGAAAAGATCGCGTTCAATGCAGGCTCATTGACCGATTCAATCATTATGCAAGCCAACGATTACCTTAGCATCGCAAATGGAACAACATTTTCTTTCTCTCACTAACAAGGCGGAATGATGAAAAAAATTATTTTTGTCGCGGGGGTGTTCTCTTCACTTCTTTTTGCTCAATCACTGCACTATCCGCAGACGGCAAAGGGAAATCAGGTTGACACATATTTCGGCGTTGCTGTCCCCGATCCGTATCGCTGGCTGGAAAATGATACCGCTGCAAATGTAAAAGAATGGGTGACGGAAGAAAACAAAGTGACGTTCGACTATTTGGAAAAAATTCCTTTTCGCAATCAAGTAAAAGAGCGGTTGAAAAAGTTGATGAATTATCCGAAGTACACAGCTCCGTTCCGTGCGGGAAACAACTGGTTTTTTTATAAGAATGACGGATTACAAAACCAAAGCGTGCTATACATTTTGCGCGGTTCGCTGAATGCAAAGCCGGAAATCTTTCTCGATCCGAATAAACTTTCATCTGACGGCACAACATCCCTTGCGGGGATTTCATTCGATCATGAAGGAAAATATTTTGCGTATGCTATTTCCAAAGCCGGTTCCGACTGGCGCGAAATATATGCGATGGATGTGGCGTCAAAAAAAATGTATGCTGATAAAATAGAATGGGCAAAGTTCACCGACATTGCATGGTTCGGCAATGGATTCTATTACAGTCGGTATCCTGCTCCAAGCGATAATGGAACAAAGATGACTGCGTCGAATTCTTTCCATAAAGTGTACTACCACGTGCTCGGCACACCGCAGTCAAAAGACATCATGGTGCGCGAGGACAAAGAGCACCCTCAGAGGCTGCATTTCATCGAAGTATCGAAGGACGAACGCTGCGTGATCCTCACATCTCGCCAGCGCGGTTCGAACGGCAATTCAATGTTGTATAGAAATGTGATACAGAGAACCGGATTTCTCCCGATCATCGAAACGTTTGATGATGATATTACCTTTGTCGATAATATCAGGGATAAGCTGCTGCTCTTTATAAATCGAAACGCTCCCAATGGAAAAGTGGTGTTGTTTGATCCGGCACATCCCGAAGAAAAAAATTGGAAAATTATCCTGCCGGAGAAAACAGATGTGCTGGAATCAGTCTCCTCTGTCGGCGGCAAACTTATTGCCGTGTATATGAAAGATGTCAGTCATCGCGTGTATGTCTACAATTTTGACGGACAGCTTGAGAATGAAATTACCCTTCCGACACTTGGTACGGTGGATGGATTTAACGGGACAAAGAAAGATAATTTTACATTTTATACGTTTACATCGTTCACGCATCCTTCCACCATTTTCAAATATGATATCAAGACAAAAACTTCCTCACTGTACCGAAAAACCGATGTTGATTTTAATCCTGACGACTATACGACTGAACAGGTTTTTTATCCGAGCAAGGACAGCACAAAAATCCCGATGTTCATTGTGCACAAAAAAAATATTCAGTTGGATGGAAAAAATCCGACGTGGCTTTACGGTTACGGCGGATTTAATGCAGCGATGAATCCTAACTTTAGCGCCGCGAGACTGGCATGGCTCGAACAAGGAGGGATTTTTGTGCTGGCAAATATTCGGGGCGGCAGTGAATACGGCGAGCAGTGGCATGAAGCAGGAATGCGTTTGAAGAAACAAAATGTGTTTGATGATTTTATTTCAGCGGCAGAATATCTTATTGCAAACAAATACACATTGCCGTCCAGGTTGGGCTGTAACGGTGCATCCAATGGCGGCTTGCTCATCGGCGCAGTAATTAATCAACGTCCGGATTTGTTTAAAGTAGCGCTTCCTGCTGTCGGAGTGATGGATATGCTTCGGTTTCAAAAATTTACCATCGGTTGGGCATGGGTGAATGATTACGGATCGAGCGACGATTCGATTCAATTTTCGTATCTCTACAAATATTCTCCTATTCATAATATTCGCGACAACATAAATTATCCGGCAACACTTGTTACTACGGCGGATCACGACGATCGTGTTGTACCGGCACATTCCTTCAAATATATCTCTATGTTGCAGGAAAAATATAAGGGATCGAACCCTGTTTTGATTCGTATAGAAACTTCTGCCGGACATGGCGGAGGAAAATCGTTAACGAAGATAATAGAAGAAACTGCGGACATGTATTCGTTTACGTGGTGGAATATGGGAGTGACACCAAAGTATTAAAAATTATTTTTTCTTGAACGAGATCATCATTAAATCCGTTCTCAATAAGCAAAAGAATTGAGACTCATGGTTTATTGCGCGCTATATAACAAAAAAACCTCGATACAGAGGTAAAGGAACTTCGTGGGATATATGAGAGGAAAGGCGAAATTCTTTAACTAAAATTTTACATTCTTTCCCTTGCGTCTTTTCATCCGCTTTGTTATGTTTACTTAAAGTTATTCTTGAAGCGAAGGAAAAGCTTGCATATAAAGTCACAACCGGTCAAATTTCTCCGTTATTTTCTTTTCCCAATATCTTTATCCCTACGTCCACGTGGTTTCTGTTTCTTTACCAATTCTGTATCTGTAAGACACAGTAAATTTTTATCATTTCAGAGACATCTGAAAAATGTATTCGCACGCCTTATGCATGCGTTACCAGACATCAAATTTTATATTTTCGCAACCATGAAGGTTGCGGACACAATTTCAACGGTATTTTTCAGATATCTCTTCCACTTAATTCACAAAATCCATTCACCAATTGGGGTTCAAACAACGCAATGGCAAAAAAAATTGGGCTCAAACCTCAGAAAAAAATTTTTGTTCTCGATACCAACGTTGTTTTACACGATAGCTCTTGTCTTTATCAATTCAAGGAACACGATGTTGTTTTACCGGTAACAGTACTGGAGGAACTGGACGCATTTAAAAAAGGAAACGAGTCGATAAATTTTCATGCACGTGAGTTTGCCCGCAACGTCGATGCTATGAGCGGCGATCATATCTTTAACGGCGGAGTGAAAATCGGTACCGGACTTGGAAAGCTGTCGGTGCGCCTTGAACAGAATTACCACAAAGATCTGCAATCCATTTTCAGTCCCAATAAACCCGATCATCAGATTCTTAACACCGCCTATTACATTGCTAAGGAAAATTC
>JAQUOA010000251.1 GCA_028749215.1 Bacteroidota bacterium | reverse complement strand
ATTTTGTTGCGAATTTCTGTCCGCCGCCGAGCGAATTTGCGAAAGTGAAGGCGATGGATGCGAAGACAAAAAAAGATATCGAAGTGAGCATATCGGCGCACGGAGAAACGTCCCTCTTTGTCTTTAAAACAATTTCAGAACATCACGTCGGCGAATTGTCGTTCTTTAAAGTGTACAGCGGCGCAGTTGCACCGGGAATGGATTTAGTGAATGAAGCGAACGAAAAAGGAGAACGGCTTGGACAGATTTTTGTGATGAACGGGCGAGACAGGAAGGAAGTGGCAAAACTCCATGCCGGCGATCTTGGCGCTGTGGTGAAATTGAAAGACACTCACACGAACAACACACTCTCGGCAAAAAATTTTCCTGTCATCTATCCGCCTATCGTGTTTCCGTCACCGGTCATCACGTCGGCTATTATTTCCAAATCAAAAGGGGATGAAGATAGAATTGGACAGGGATTGCATACGCTTCATGAAGAAGATCCTACATTCGTCTATAAAGTTGATCCGGAAATTAAACAAACCGTCGTTTCCGGCCAGGGAGAATTGCATTTGGTCATCATCACCAAACGCCTGAAAGAAAAATACGGCGTTGATGTTGAACTGGTTGAACCGAGAATTCCTTTTCGTGAAACGATTCGGGGTATTGTTCCCGACGTGGAATACAAACATAAGAAGCAGTCGGGGGGACGCGGGCAGTACGGCCATGTTCATTTGAAAATTGAACCGATGCAGCGCGGCTCGGGATTTGAATTTGTCGATGCGGTCGTCGGCGGCGTTGTTCCGGGCAGATTTATTCCTGCCGTTGAAAAGGGTATTATCGACACAATGGAGCATGGCGTTATTGCCGGGTACCATGTGATTGACGTAAAAGTGACCCTGCTTGAAGGCTCGTACCACGATGTCGATTCGGATGAAATGTCGTTTAAAATTGCCGGTGCTCAGGCATTTAAAAAAGGATTTAAAGAAGCGCGTCCGATCCTGCTCGAACCGATTTACGAAGTTGAAGTAATTGTACCTGAAGAGTACATGGGAGATGTAATGGGCGATCTTTCCAGCCGGCGCGGGAAAATTGCCGGAATGGATACGGATGGCTCTCACCAAATCATTCGTGCAACGGCTCCATTGAAAGAGCTGTACCGGTATTCCACAACACTTCGGTCGATGACGCAGGGGCGGGGAATTCACCGCCAGAAATTTTCGCACTACGACGAAATACCTCGCGAGGTTGCCGACAAGATTATTCAAGAATACGAAAAGACGAAACACGGGGAAGAGTAATATTTCAACTGATCTAAAAAAAATCTTTCTGAATTTCAGCCATTTAGCCTTTGGAGAATTTTCTTCAAAGGCTTTTGGTTTTTAATGATATGCTGAACTTTAAATTAAAAGAATTATTTCATCATACGCTGATTAAAAATATTTCTTCTTTGTATGTTGTTCAAGGTTTAAATTTTTTATTTCCGCTTGTTACCTTGCCGTATTTAACCCGGGTTCTAGGCGTCGTAGAGTTTGGAAAAGTAGTGTTAGCGCAAACTGCGGCAATATTTTGTTCATCTCTAATAGAGTACGGATTTGCGCTTTCGACGACAAGAAAACTTGCACTCTGTCGAAATCAAAAAGTAAAATTGTCTGATGCAGTATCAAATACAATAAGTGCAAAGATATTTTTATCAGTTATAACTGTGGTCTTATTTATCGCTTTGGTAAAAAGTCATGCTTTCTATACAATTGAAAACTACTCGGTTGAAATTTGCCTTTTATCGCTTCTAACTGGATGGAACTTTAGCTGGTTCTTTCGCGGTGTTGAAAAAATGTTTTACCTGGTTGCCCTTGAACTTTTCAACAAGATATTCTTTACTATTTCAATCTTTATATTTGTCGTTCACCAAAATGATGGGATTCGTGTACTTCAATTGCAATCTTTTTTTCTTTTTTTCATTACAATAGTTAGCTTTTTTATAACAAAGCGATACGTGGAATCTTTAACCGTCAATCTTTCAAAAGGGTGGAAAGAAATAGCAGAAAGTTGGGAAACATTTACATTTAAAGGTTTGGCAACGGTTCATTCTAATGCCCCGCTAATTTTTATTTCCTATGTTACCTCCGCACATTTTGTTGGAATCTTTGCCGGAGCGTTCAAGTTAAGTAAGCAATTGATGCTAGCGGTTGGCAATCCGTTTTGGGACGCATTATATCCTAATCTGTCATATTCTGTAGACGCGAAAACTCCGTTTATCCGTCAGTACAAACTATTAAAAATCATTGCCTTAAATATTCTATTCGGCATTCTCTACGGGGGTGTTGTTTTTCTTTTTGCAAACGATATCGTTGTATTCCTTTTAGGAAAAGATTTTAGTGAAAGTGTTTCTGTCTTGAAAATACTAGTTTTGGCATGTCCACTTATTATTGCCAGCGTTAGTATATTGAATATATTTATTTCTCAAAATCTTGAAAGGGTCGTTAACCTTGCGACTTTATTGAATATATTTATTATTATTTTGCTTCTTTCACTCCTTACCTCATGGTTCGGTGATGCCGGGTCGGCATGGGCTATTGTTGTAAGTGAATGTATTCTGATGGGTGAATTAATCCTTTTTTATGCGTTCATGAAAGAATAGTAATGTCAAAAATTAAAAAATATATTGGCTACGCCTTACCTCATATCCTTGTGGAATATTATCGGAAGCAGAAAGAGAGAAAACAAAATATTCTTCGAAAAGAAAGGTTTGAAACGAGTAGAAAATATCAATCAGCGGCATCTCAAGACTTTCCCTATTCAGCTTTAATTAATTCACTTGTCTCCTTAGGAGTCGACCGAGACCAAATAATTGCCGGAAGCATTCCAGAAGATTCGCTGCTAGACATCTATGACTCTTTAAAAACGAATTATGGAAATTCCTCAATTCTCGGACTGCATATTGGCAATTTTGTTGGAGTTTCATTGGTGTATCTTACCCATTTATGTGTAAGTCTTAATAGCAGTAATCATATTTTTTCAATTGACCCTAATGTGCCGCATCGTGGAATCAGAAACCCGCAGGAAAAAACTATTTTCCTCATTAATAAATTTGGATTGGCTAAGAATATTTCCATCCTTACGGGATTTTCACTGGAGAAAAATTTAAGCAATGATGGGAAAGATTATACAGAATACGATCCATTGTCACATTTTCCGGACGAATATTCTTGTGAGAATCAGTTGGAAGCATTACAAAAAATTGCCAAGGCAAATTTTTCATTTGTACTGATTGATGGGAATCATGAAAAGAATTATCTAATGAAGGAAATATCTTTAGTACAATCACTTTTGGCCACAGGAGGTTTAATAATTTTAGATGATGTCAATGAAGGGTGGAAAGAGATTAAGGACATTTTTGAGTCGGCAAACGAATTAAACCTGCAAAAAATATTTTCAAATAACCGTATCGGAATACTGAAAAAGATTATATCATGAAGTACGATTACCTCATCGTCGGTGCCGGATTTGCCGGCTGCATTCTTGCCGAACGTTTGGCGACACAGCTGGGAAAAAAAGTTCTCCTCATCGACCGCCGTCCGCATATTGCAGGGAATGCATACGATGGTGTTGACGAACATGGTATTCGCATTCATCATTATGGACCGCATTTATTCCACACGAACGACCAACGAGTGGTTGATTACCTTTCGCAATTTACCGAATGGCATCCGTATGAGCACCGCGTGCTTGCCTCAGTTCATGGAAAGAATGTACCTATGCCGATCAATCGGACAACGATAAATTCTTTGTTAGGATATAATTTTACAACCGATGATGACGTGAGTAAGTTTTTGGAGAATGAACGGGAACATCCGGCTGACATTCGTTCATCGGAAGATGTCG
>JAQUOA010000250.1 GCA_028749215.1 Bacteroidota bacterium | reverse complement strand
ATGCGCATTGTATTTCCCGAAGTTGCCGATTTAGCCGGTATTGATCAGAGAAAAGATCATCATCACAAAGATGTATTTTTGCATACATGCCAGGTTGTTGATAATATTTCCGCCACGACGAACAATATCTATTTAAGAATGGCAGCTTTGCTTCATGATATTGCTAAACCTCGAACGAAGAAATTTGTCGAAGAGATAGGGTGGACGTTCCATGGACATGAAGAAATTGGCGCGCGGATGGTGAAGCATATCTTCCGGAAATTAAAATTGCCGTTAGAACATGTTCTCTATGTAGAAAAAATTGTCCGTCTGCACCAGCGCCCGATGCAATTAGTCGATGAGACGGTGACTGATTCTGCTGTCCGTAGAATCTTATTTGAAGTGGGAGAGGAGATTGATGACCTGATGATGTTGTGCCGTGCAGACATCACATCAAAAAATCCGAAGTTGGTTAAACAATATTCGGAAAATTATGATCTCGTGTTTCAGAAAATGCATGAGGTAGAAGAAAAGGATCGACTTCGTGCGTTTCAGCCGCCGGTTCGGGGTGATGAGATCATGCAGATATGTAATCTTCCTGCCGGTAAGCTTGTAGGGATATTGAAATCAAAAATAGAAGAGGCTATTTTAGATGGAAAGATTCCTAATGAACATGACCCGGCTTTGGCATACCTTCTCTCAATAAAAGATGAAGTCGTCGCTCAATATCATTCAGCCATAGCTGAATAAACCCTCTGTTCACACCACATTTTTCATTCTGTGGTGTAACTTTTACCGCCGGAAGCCGTTAAACACAATAGTTTATTGCAACCTTTGGAGAAATTCATGACAAAAATCCCACTTATTCTTCTTTTTTCAACACTTTTAGTTGTTACAGCTTTCAGCCAAGAAAAACTTACTTTAAAGCAATCACTTGATATCGCTTTGGAAAAAAACATTGATGTCATACGGTCGAAAAATACCGTGCAATCACAAGATGCAAATGTAACGGCAGCGTATGGAAATTTTCTTCCGAGTCTCAACGCATCAGCGAACATGGGACGGAGTGCTACATATTATCCTGCTACTTTTTTCAGCCCAGCCGGAAGTTCTGCAAATAACAGCGTGGGCGCATCGCTCAATGCTTCCGTCACATTGTTTGATGGCTTTCGTAATACTTCAACTTTTAGCAAAGCAGGGGCGGCTTCTAATGCTGCACGCTATGACTTTGAAAAGAAAAAACAAGATATCGTGCTTGCTGTTCAACAAGCCTATCTTACGGTGCTTCGCAATGAACAATTGGTGAAAGTAAATGAAGATAATTTGAAAAGCAGCCAGCAACAATTGTCACGTATTTCTGAATCAAATAAAGTCGGGGCAGTTGCCAAAGCAGATGTGTATCGGCAACAGGTGCAAACCGCTAACGATGAACTTTCGCTGATTAGCGCTCAAAGTAACTTTGATAATTCAAAACTTGACCTGTTATACCTTTTGTCTCTTGACGTGACAAAAGGTTACGTTTTTGAAGATTCAACTGTTTCGGTAGAAGTGGATAATCTTAAATTTGATTCCCTCCAATCAGAGAATTCGGATTATGACAAATTAGTGGGAGAGGCTTTACAGGCACGTCCCGATTATCAATCATCAATCCTTGCAAAGAGCGTTGCACAAAGTAATTTAACCATTGCACGGGCGGGTCACTTGCCAAGTTTGAGTGCCAGTGCAGGGTATGGATATTCGGGCACGGATTTTTCAAATGTATCCGATACACGAACATGGAATTGGAGATTATCACTTTCGATTCCTTTGTTCAGCGGATTTCAAGTCAGTACACTGGTGCAGACAAGCCAATTGGATCTTGAACTTGCCGATCAATCGCTGGAACAGACAAAACGCAAAGTAGCGAAAGACTTGCGAACGGCGCTACTGTTTCTTGAAACAGCACGTAAACGGTACGACGTAGCGAAACAGAGTGTTGTGTCAGCAGAAGAAGACCGACGAATTGCACAAGAAAGATACAATCTTGGTTCCAATACATTGTTGGATTTATTAGTGGCAACATCCAACTTCACAAAAGCGCAAAGCGATAAAGTCAATGCTGTGTACGATTATCTGTACGCAAAGCAACAGTTCAAAGTAGCAATCGGGAAAGAGAAATATTAATATAAATTTCATGGAGTTTTTATGGCAACCAATGGTAAGAAGAACAAAAAGAAAATTTTTATCTTTTCGGGAATCGGCGTTGTCGTCGTCATCCTTGTTCTTGTAGTGGTCTTGGGCAGTAAAAAAGAAAATGTCATTACTGTCCAAACAGAAAAAATAGGGAAAAGAACAATCACGCAAATTGTGAACGCTTCCGGCAAAATCCAGCCTGAAACGATGGTCAAGATTAATGCCGAGGTGAGCGGTGAAATTACTTCGTTGCCGGTGAAAGAAGGCGACAAAGTGAAGAAAGGTGACCTGCTCGTTCGCATTAAACCGGACCAGTACCAAGCACAGGTCGATCGTGCACAGGCAGGACTGGTATCGGCGCAGGCCAATCTTGAAAAAGCAGAATCTGAATACAAACGCTCACAAGAATTGTATCAAAAGAAATTGCTCTCCGAACAGGAATTTATTGGTTTCAAAACGAACTTTAACGTTTCACAGTCGTCATACTCATCGGCATTGGCGTCATTGCGTGATGCCAAAGAGAGTTTATCAAAGACCGCTATCTATGCTCCGATGAATGGAACGGTATCGCAATTGCTTTCAGAGCTTGGCGAACGTGTCAGCGGAAGCAGTTTTACGCAAGGAACTCAGATTATGACCGTGGCCGATCTTTCGATGATGGAAGCCCGCGTTGATGTCGGTGAAAACGATATTATCTTAATTTCAGTGGGTGATACCGCACGTATTGAAATTGATGCGTATCCAAACAGAAAATTCAACGGTGTTGTGTACGAACTTGCCAACACAGCAACAACAAAAAATCTAGGCAGTCAGGATGAAGTGACGAATTTTCAAGTAAAGATTCGCGTCGTCGATAAAGATGTTGCTCTTCGGCCCGGCATGTCGATGTCTGCTGATATTGAAACAGAGACGAAGAAGAATGTTTTATCGGCTCCAATCCAAAGTGTAACAACGCGCGCTCCGAAAAAACCTGAAGGCGAACAAAAGGAACAGGAGAAGCCCCAAACAGGAAATCAGGGCGGTGGATTTGGATCGGCAGACCGTGCCGTTGAGGTTGTTTTCATCGTGCAGGGAAGCAAAGTCAAATCTGTGCCGGTGAAACGGGGCATCAGCGATGCGGGATATGTAGAAATTACCTCCGGCGTAAAAGAAGAAGATGAGATTGTCAGTGGAAGTTACAAAGCCATCAACCGCGATCTGGAAGACGGATCGGTTGTTAAAGTTGAAAATTCTGCGCGCAAATTTGCTATCGGAAAACCGGGCGAAAGTAAATAATACAACTGTGCAATGACAATCTCTTCAAAACTTATTATTATTTCGCTGATGGCCGTCGGTTGTCTCTTGGCGCAGGTTGACAGCACCGGCATTAAATTGATTGAACAGAGAAAATTTTCACAGGCGCAAACGTTCTTTGAATCTGCCGTCAAGAATAATAAGAAAGATGCTGAGGCATACTACTACCTTGCGTATAGCTTATTCGCCCAAAACAAAGGCGATGATGCACAGGATGCCATTGAAGAAGCGATTGACATTAATGAAAACATCGCCAAGTATCATCTTCTGCGCGGACAAATTCTTGGGCAAAAAGCGATGACGGCAAATGTCATCTCTCAAGGTTTTCTTGCACCAAAGATTAAGAATGCATTTCTTCGTGCATCAGAACTTGACCCAAGCAATGTACAGGCGAGACTGGCACTTTTTAATTACTATCTTGTTGCACC
>JAQUOA010000052.1 GCA_028749215.1 Bacteroidota bacterium | reverse complement strand
GCATACACGAATCCGGAACAGGCGGCAGAAACATCGAATCCCCATGCTTTTTTTGCGCCGATCTTTTCCTGCAGCACGCACGCAGTTGCCGGAAAGAACATATCCGGCGTTACCGTAGCGAAAATGATGACGTCAATCTGATCTGCAGTAATGCCGCGGTTCTTCAGCACCATTTGCACGGCAGGAACGGCAAGATCGGATGTTGCACCATTTTCAAGAATGCGGCGTTCGCGGATGCCTGTCCGTGTCCGAATCCACTCGTCGTTGGTCTCCACCATTTTTTCGAGTTCGGCGTTGGTTAAAATTTTTTCCGGCACATAGTGTCCGACCGCAGTGATGGCAGCTTTTATTTTACTCATGAATGCTCTTGTAATTTCTCTTGAATGTGCTGATTAATTTTGTACTGAACGACTTCTTCCGCGCGGAAGAGCATGTTCCTAATTGCTTTTGGCGGTGAACCGCCGTGGCCGATGATCGTCACGCCGTTGACACCGAGCAGAGGAATTCCGCCGAACTCGGTGTAGTCCATATCGCGGAAAATTTCTTTCAACGAACCGCGCAATGAACCCATAATCAGCGTATTGATAATATTTTTTGCTGCAAACTTTTTAAATTGATATTTCAAAAAGCCGGGAATGCTTTCGGCAAATTTCAACAGCACGTTGCCGACAAATCCGTCGCACACTACCACATCCACATGCCCTTTCAGAATATCGCGCCCTTCAATGTTGCCGACAAAATTAAATTTTCCTTTGCGTTCGGAAATGTACTTGAATGTTTCCTTCGCCAGCTCGTTTCCCTTCGACTCTTCTTCGCCGATGTTCAACAGCCCGACACGCGGATTTTTTTTCTTGAACATGTACTCAGAGTAAATACTCCCCATCACGCCGAACTCAAAAAGGAAATGCGGCTTGCAATCCGAAACAGCACCAGCATCAACAATCAATGTCGGGCCGGTTTCACTTGGAAAAATCGCTGCAACGGTCGGACGGCTCACGCCGGGAATTCTTCCGAGAATGAGTGTTGACGCAGCGGTTACTGCACCGGTATTTCCTGTGCTCACAAAACCGTCACCCGTTCCTTCTTTATGAAGAGTAATGCCTTTGACAAGAGAAGAATTGGGTTTTGTCTTAATGGCAACGACGGGGCTGTCGTGCATATCAATAACTTCGGGCGCATGAACAATGGAAAAATCCAAGCCGCCGCTTTTTGTCTTCTTCAATTCTTCACGAATCTTCTGTTCGTCGCCGACCAAGACAACATGGAAGCGATTATCACATTGACGTAGACATTCAACGGCGCCGGCAACTTCATTGGCAGGTGCAAAATCTCCGCCCATAGCGTCTAATACAATGCGTAATTTTTTTTGGGGTTGACTCAAAAAAGATGCGATATTTGTGGATGTAGTATTACAAAAAAGCCACAGCAAAAAATTTCCGCTGTGGCATGTAAAAATCAAACAAGCTTACGCCTGTTTCTTCTCCATAATAACACGACCCTTGTACATCAATTTTCCGTCGGCTGTCCATACGGCATGATGACTTAAATGGGGTTCACCGGAAGCTTTATCAATGGCAACCGTCGGCAGCTCTGCCTTATAATGCGTGCGGCGTTTTCTTCCACGAGTTTTAGAATGTCGTCGTTTTGGATTTGGCATTGTCTCTTTCCTTCAAAAAATAATTAATTCAATTGCGATCTGGCTTTATTAACTCTTTCAATTTTTCCCACCGCGGATCAACGGTTTCTTTTTCTACCACACTCTGCTTCGGTATTTCGCACGTCCGTTTGCCGCACAAGTGTTTTGCGGGAACGGCAAGCAGTAAATAATCTCGGACGCTGTCGGAAACATCGATAATATTTTGGTCGTGACTTAAAACGTGAAAATCATCATCATCTTCCGTCACGTCGTCGTTTTCCCACGAATAGACGGTTGTGAATGATGTTTCAACATTTTCATCAAATTCATCAGCACAACGGTCACAGACAAAAACGCCCTTGACAGAAGCCTTTACCGTTAACAACAATTGGTTGATGCTTTTTTCAAGGGTTACGTGAGCCGCCACTATCTCATCGAACTGATCATCAAACCCAAGGTTCGTTGCTTTTTCGACAAGATCGTAGCTGTAAACACCCTCTGACAGGTTTGAAATATTGATCTGCATCGCTACAATCCCTCCCTCAGAGGGGAAAAATCCATTAAATTGTCAAATTTTCACACAATCGTGGCAATAATATAGCCAATATAGCAGAGAGAGTCAAGAATGAGCGTACATTCTCAACTTACCTGTCACGGGACTGATCAAGTTCGACAAAATAAATATACAACGCACTTCTTTTTTCGTAAAAGTGCGTTGTACGACGATAGTATCAAAAATTTATACTTGTTCCACCACAGCTGGTTCGTGTTGATGTGGGGCAGACATTGAAATGCCCTGCTTTTGAAGTTCATCGTGCACAAAGTCGACGGCTTCTGCTAACGCGTCGGCAAATTTTTCAAAATCTTCCTTGTAGAGGAAAATCTTATGTTTCTTAAATTCATCCTCGCCGATTTTTTTGCTTTCCGTTATGGTGATGTAAAAATCTTTTTCAGATTTTGTTGCCTTTACATCAAAGAAGTATGTCCGCTTTCCTGCCCGTACGCGCCGGGTAAACACTTCTTCTCGTTTCTCCACTGGTAACGCTGTAGAAGTTTCCAATTCTAACCCCTCCCTTTATTAATTGATTATTGATACTGCAAAAATGTGCTTTCTGCACATGAAATACCACACTTATTTTCTAATGACAGCAATCTTTCCCGATGCCACCTGTGCACCCGTCCGATCATGGGCAACAATGATATAGATTCCTGATGAAACATTTCTTCCATCGCTGTCTTTACAATCCCAAAACGCGCGGCCGCCGCCTTGAGCAGCAAATTGTTTAATGACCTTTCCGTTCACTGACAAAATTTTTATGAAGCTCTCATCAACAAGCCCGCGGATTTCTACGCTTGAATTGGTAAGAAGGTACACCGGATTTGGCGACAGGTCGATGGTGGAGAGTGTCGGCTTTGCAGCTATGGCGGCAATTTCCAAACTTGACAGTCCCTTTTCAGTTCCAAAGTACATTATTCCTTTCTTCTTGTCGAAAGCGAGTGAAAGGATGTTATTATCGATCAATTGGCCGTTCGTATTTTCCGCCGTGTAGTTTTGCAGTAATTGAGTGCCGTCCGAAGAGAGGACAAAGACGCCGCGGGATTTTGTACCGAGCCATTTATTATCTTGAGCATCCACGGCGATACAATTAATCGATTGGTCATTAATGTAGCTTTGAAAAACTTTGCTCACCCTATTCGTCGGGTTAGTCGGATTCGTAATGATTGTTACGCCTGCTCCGGTTCCCATCCACAAATTACCGCCTTTATCAAGAACGATCGACTGAACTTGTGTGCTGGTGGCTCCGTCATTAGCGGTAATGGTTCCCCATCCATCAACTGTGCCTGAAACATTCTGGGATTCATTAAAAAAAACAATTGTCGATGATCGAGTAAAATCAGAAACGGTATTGGTAAACCATTTCGTGTTGTTCTGATCAACCACAATGCCAAACATAAATTCCGGGCCAATTCCGTACGGAGACCCCTTATACGCCTCCCATGAAGAATCCGGTTTCATCTTCCATACAACCTTGTTCTGATCAGCGGAACGGAAAATTGTCACCCACACATTATTTTGTTGGTCGACGGCTATTTTCCCGGGCACAACGTACGTAATACCTTCGCTGACGCCGATGAATCCCGGATCACTATTGTTAAATACTTTAATAACTTCTCCGGCACTATTTAAAACTATTAAACCCCGCCCCCACGTGCTCACCCATTTGGTGTTGTTTGGACCTATCTCCACCGCAAAACAATAGTTGAGTGGAATAAGCGGATCAGTAAACGAACTATAATTTCTCCACTTCTTTCCATCGTAGCTGTAAAATCCTGTGTTGCTCGATCTGCCGGCAACACCCCATACCACGCTCTGATCATCAACAGCGATTGCTGCAAAAGAGTTGGCGGCCGGACCATTCGGAAAATAAAAATTCCATTGTTGGTGGATTGAATCGACAGTGCCGATTCCGTTCGAAGTAAATCCAATATACATCGCATTATTGGATGTTGCACACCCGCTTGTTGCAATGTCGGGAAGCGGCGAGATAGCAGTAATGAAACCGGCAGCATCCATTGATTTGAGGTTCCCGCCGGCAAATACTTCTAAAAATGAAAGGGATGTATTTGTTGCACTAAAAACTATTGAAGGAGTTGTTGCATTGTTTACCGCCAGCCAATTTTCATTTTGAAAGCGAAACAATCCTGATCCAGAGCCGGCATAGAGTGTTCCGTTAAATTCTATGAGTGAATTACCTGATTGAAGTGCCAAGGTGATTGTCCATGATTCAGGTGCGGCGAGATTTGATGCCCCACTATTTGACGTGGCAATTCCTCGATCGGTCACCGCAAAAATTCTATTTTGAAAAATGCGAACAGCTTTAACATTTGGCTGCACCGCGCTGGAAAAATTATTATACGTATCAACAAATTCAAATTTCTGAATTGAAAAAACCGTTACGCCGAATCCCGTACCGATATATACCTTATCACCGTCCTGATAAAAACTATTAATTGTTTTTATCTTGTTTGACGAGCCTACGATGTCGGTAATATATCGCCACACGTGTGTCTTTGGATTGTAGACATCGATTGCCCCCGATTGTTGACCAATCCACACATTGCCTGATTGATCAAGGTACAATGCGGTGACATCGTTTGACGTGAGTCCTTCGGAGTTTGTAAATTTTTGATAGGTGGAATCGGCAGTATGAAAACGGAAAAGTCCACCGGAGGTTGCCGCCCAGAGAGTTGCTCCATCTGAAACTACGGCACGAACTGTTTTCATATTCGTAAAGTTTTTCCAATCGCCAACGCCTGCATTGCTTTTGATCGGAAGAACAACCTCCCCAAAAATCCACCAGCAAAGTAACCAACGTGAGAACATTTCAGCTGCACCGGACATACGAAAGATTCCTTTCAAGTTATGAGTACCATCAACCGTACAAAAGGATCTACCGTATTCCCCCTTTCTATTGAGAACTGATTTGTGAATACAAGTTTGCCATCGTAATTGCTCCGAGCGCTGTATCGTATCCTTTGTTGCCAACGCTTCCGCCGGCACGTTCCATGGCTTGTTCAAACGTCAGCGTTGTTAAGACGCCAAACAACACCGGAACTCCCTTTTCGCGCGACACTTGCCCTATACCACGTGCACATTCTTGACAGATGTAATCAAAGTGCGGTGTCTCTCCCTTGATGACAGCCCCCAGACAGATTACGGCGTGATATTTTTTTTGCTCCGTTACATATGAAGCAACTTGCGGCAACTCGTACGCTCCCGGGCAATAAAAAACATCAACATCATGATTCAGGTCGGCGCCGTTTTTTTGCAAACATTGAAGCGCGCCATCCAACAATTTTTCTGTTACTGTATGATTGAACTTGCTGACAATAATCGCAATTTTTTTTCCGGCAGCACTGACGCCGCCTTCATAGACTTGTGGCATATTCCGAACCATCCTGCATTGCAAATTCCATTAGCGAGAATTGTTTGTTGAGAAGAGACGATGTTTCATCATGTTCACCTTTGCCTCGTCAACGTAATATGAGCCAAGAATATCATCATTTTTTCGCCCGCCATGGAAGTCGGAGCCGCCGCTTTCCAGCAGGAAATATTCACTGACCACACCGCGGTAATGATTTGTGTGAACACTGCTGTGGGACGGATGAGTGACTTCAATTCCATCCAATCCGCTTTTAATTAAGATATTCAAAACTTCATCGCTGGTGTATCGGCCGGGATGGGCTAAAAATGAAAGTCCGCCTGAGGAGGAAATTAATTTAATGGCTTCTACCGGTGACAAATTAAATTTCTTTTCGTATGCCGGTCCGCCGGAACCGATAAATTTTTCAAACGCTTCCTGGTACGAGTGAATGTATCCATGATCAACCATCGCTGAAGCGATATGCGGTCTGCCCACAGATCCGTGCCCGGCACGCTCCATCACTGATTCAATTTTTAAAGGTACATTAATGCTGTTTAATTTCGCAACGATGCGTTGTGCACGCTTTACTCTTTCGATGCGAAAAAATTCCAGGTACTCAAGTAAATGTTTATTCGTATAATCCAAAAAATATCCAAGGATATGGACATCCTTTTCTTCTACCATCGCACTTAACTCAACGCCGGCAATCACTTCCACGCCAAACTCTTTTCCATATTCAACAGCATCCGGAAACGCGCCGACGCTGTCATGGTCTGTGATGGCAATAATGGAGAGACCGGATTGTTTACACTTCTTCACAAGTTCATACGGAGAGAGCATTCCGTCCGAAAATGTTGTGTGCATGTGAAGATCAGCTTTCAAACTCATAGATTTTCCAACTCAATACGGCATCATGTGTGAAGAGATTTAAATCCTTCGTAGTCATTGATGATTAGTTTGCTGCCTTGCAGTTGCAGATGACCTTTTTTAATAAACTTGTGAACCATTCGAGAAATGGTTTCGCGCGATGTGCCCGCCATATTGGCAAGGTCTTGTTGTAAAGGAAGTTCATCAATTTCTACTTTGCCTTTGCGAAACACTCCAACATCATCGGCGAGCTGCAAAATAACCGTGGCGACTCGTCCGGCGGCATCTTTAAGAGAAAGGCTTTTTATTTGAGCATCAGCTTTGCGGAGGCGATTTGTCAATTCGCGCAGCAACGCAATGGCAACCGACGGGTAATCGTTCAACGATTTAAGAAAATCACCGCGATGAATCATAAATAATTCCGATTTGGAAGTTGCGACAACGCTTGCAGAGCGCGTTGATCCGTCAAGAATCGCCATTTCGCCGAAGAAATCACTGTCGCCAAGAATGGAGAGAATCACTTCTCTTCCATCATCATCCATGCGAACTATTTTTACTTTGCCTGAGATAATAACAAATAAGGCTGCGCCGGTTTCTTCTTCAAGAAGGATGATCCCGCCTTTTTTGTATTTTTTCCGAACTCCAAGTGCGGCAATACGTTCAAGTTCTTTGTCGCTAAGTTCGCCAAAAATTGGGACGTTACGCAGTACTTCGATATCGTTGGTCATGGCACGTTATGAAATAGATAGTAAACAAAACCGCGGTAAATAAGCTGGTTCAATATAGAGTAGGTTGTGATGAAAGTCAAGATTGAGAGAATGACAAAATACCGTCACTCTGACCGAAAGCAGTAGATAGTTTTATCTTCCGCAGCAAGATAGAGAGAATTTTTCCAAACAAGCGGTGTCGTTTTTATTCGGGCTGGAATCTCGGTTTTCCACATAATGCTTCCATCGTTTGGAGAAAGGGCATAAAGAAATTTATCCAACGAGGCAATAAAGATTGCTTTAGGGGTTACAAACGGTGTTGTATTAATGACACTTTTTGCGGCGAATTGCCAAATTTTTTCGCCGTCATGCAGCCGAAATGCGGTCACCAATCCATCAAGCGACGAAACGTAAAACGTACTGTCTGATACTGACGGGGTTGCCATAATTTTATTACGAAGTTGAATTCTTTTCATTAATTTTCCCGAAGATGCTTCAACAAGATAGACCGACGAATCACGCGACGCTATAATGACTGTTCCATTTGCCACGGTGAGTCCCGCATAGATTGAGGTACCCGTAGAAAATTTCCATTTCACTTCTCCTTTTTCTATGTTGATTGCATAGACGATGCCGTTGGTCGAAGCACAAAACACCGTATCTTTCCACGCACAGGGTGATGAGCGAATCGGAGCTTTCGTATCTACACTCCATTCTTCTTTCCCAAATTGATCATAGGACACAAGTTCTCCATTGAGTCCGCCAACAATCAAATGGTTGTCTGCCACAACAGGCGATGCAACGACACCACCGAGATCTTTTACCCACATTTCTTCTTCGTCGGAAGGTCGGTAGGCGACAAGATTTTCTTTCCCGGATTCCGTCGCATACACAAGAAGAGAATGGAAGAGAATAGGTGATGCTTGGACGGGCGAAAATGTTTTGAAAAAGCCGATACGCGTTCCGGTCTCAGCATTGATGGCGTGCAGTTCGCCTTGTAATGTGCCAAAGAACATTGTTGTTCCGATAATAACCGGAGTGCCTGTGCCGAAGCCGGCAGAAGCATCGTATTCCCAAACTTTTTTAAGAGGAAAAGAAAAAACAGATGAGTCATAAAATTCATGCGAGGCAACGCGTCCGTACATTGCAATATCGGTTGGTAACGGCCGAAGGGTCGTTTGGAATTTTCTCCCCGAACAATCAGTAAGGAGGATACCTCCGGCAATAGTGATCACAAAAAAAATAAGATTCTTCACTAAAAATCCCATCCAAAAAAGAATTGGTAGAATAAACCGGTTTGTACTCCGTTGAAATCATTGATAATTCGTTTGCCTACATCGTACCGGAAGACCAACACGTTAAACAGTGTCCACCGTAATCCTGCTCCAATGCTGCCAATTGTTTCTTGGTACGTATCATCCCACGCCGCGCCCGAATCAAAAAATACCGCACCGCGAAAGGACCCGAGCCCCATTCCGCCAAACGGAAAACGAACTGCCAATTGATCGACAAAGGGAAAACGTAATTCATGACTCATGATCCATAATTTTTTCCCTCGAATCCCCCAGCGGGGCCATCCTCGTAAATCCCAACTGCCTCCCATGAAAAACCGTCGAGCTTCTTTTCCTTCATTAAACATCAATGTAAAACGCGACGCAAGCGCGGTCCGTGTGCTCAAGCGATTATAGATTCGATAATCGCCGATGAATGTATAGTAACCAACGTTGCCGTATTGAACATCGGTGGTATACGCCGCTGTCACTAAAAATCGAGAACCATCAATCGGACCGGTTTGCAGCCACAGAGAATTATCGTGAATGAAAGAGATTGAATTTGAAAAGATCAGTGCTTTACGAGGACGAAGGCCGTAGAGTAAATCCTTGTCGGAATTGCTGAGACTGGTAGTCCCCTCGATGCGTTCAAATTTGGACAAAGGGTAACTAAGTACAAAATAACCGCCGAAAGCGCGTTCATAATAGTATAGATCGGGGTCGGTTAAATCGTACCGACGTCCCGCAAAATGAAAAATCCCTGTCGCATAATTCATCCGCTGGCCGAGTGAAATGCGGGTCACGGCAAGATTAAAGCTTTCTAAAAATTCATCCGACGATTGCGCATTGTTATACAGCAAAAAATAGTACTGATCATTCCCCAGCAGATCGCTGATGGCCATGGCGGCACCGCCGTATGTGCCGAATACCGGATCAGTGGAGACTTGGCTTTGCGCGATATCCAGAGAGTAATCTCCCTGATACTGAAAAAATTTCACCGATGTATCTCCGGCAACTGATTGCGGTTTCCATCGTGACAAAACTGCCGGGGGAGCACATTGCGCTGTTGTTGTTGTCGAATCAATTGTCGCCGAAACATTCGAAAGCTGATAAATTTTGAAACTGTAATTTTCAAATCCCGAAAAAAGAATTTCATCTTTGTCGGACCAGCAGGGATCAAAAGCCGCATTGGTGAAATGGGTAATTTTTTTCATCGAATAGGAAGGAGCATCAGATGAAAAATCTTTCGTTGCGATCGTCCAAATGTTTTGGGCGCCATCGCGGTTGGATGTGAACGTTAAATATTTCCCGTCCGGTGAGAATAATGGAGAATAAAAGTTTTCATTTCCATATGTTACCGCTGATACAGTATCAGATGCAATGTCAACCTTAAAAAGATTATAGATTGGACCCATTCCAAACGATGTTCTGTCTGAACTGAAGATGATTCCTTTCTGATCTGGCATCCATACCGGATCTCGGTCGTCATACGAATCATTGGTCATTCGTTTTAATTCTTCGCGTCCAAGATCATATGTGTAAAGATCCATTTTACCAGCTTTATCGTTCGCAGCAAAAACTATTTTCTTTCCGTCCGCAGACCAGTTGGGTGACTCAAGTGCGACGAGGTTTTCAAATTGCAACGTACGGATGATCTTTTCTTCCTTCACATCAAAAAGATGAAGTGCATCGCTCTCCCCTTTTTTTGTCACGAATGCCAGCACACCGTCTTTGGAAATATCCATTCGGCTTTGAAAGAGATGGAATGCTTCAAACTCATCGCTTTTCTCTCCTTCAATTACCAATTTCGGTTCTAGATCATCTTCGGTTTTTCCGTCAAGATTTACTTTGTAGATTGATGTATAACCGGTGTAGTTTGCAATGTAGTATACTTCGCGGAGATCGCCGTTCTTATAAAACACCGGCTTTGAATTAAACCCTTTCTTCACCAGCGTGGTCGACACTTGGCTTGTGTAATCGCTCTGTGCTAACACGGGGTAATATTTTTTCTTGAAGGCATACAGCCAATCGTCATCCAACTCCTGATAATTTTTTCCGATTGTCGCTTTCATAATTTCGCTGAAAGAAGAGTTGCGCCAAAAATTTTCCATCAGCAGCATTAATTTATCATCGCCGTACTTTTGTTCGATATACCGAAGAATGTACTGCCCTTCTTTGTACATCAAAAAGCTGCCGTAGATTTGCTCCATATTCTGTAACGGAACAATGTAATTGTTCAACACCGCGTCTCGAATCAACATCTCTGATTGATCGTCCGCTTCGGTTGACCATGCTTCTGCAAGGCCTTCGGTGAACCATAACGGCGGCATTCTGTCCTGCGGCAGACGGTGATCGACAAGCACCCTTCCGATTTTGCTGTGCATGAACACATGCACAAGTTCATGACGTATCACGTGGCGGAAACGCGGAAGCGAACCGTCGGCGGGAATGACAACGCGTCCTTTCAAGAATTCAAAAAATCCGCCGATACCGTCGGGAATAAATCCTGGTGTCGTATTGGTCTGTTCAAAATGAAGATGTGACGAATAAAAAATCAGAGGAACTCGATTGTTGAGCGAGTGGTTAAATTTGCTTTCGAGCTGCTTGTACGCTTCCTCGGCAAAGAACGCACCCTGTTCTGCAAGATCTTTCATTTCGGGATAGTAGTACACGTCGAAATGTTCTGTGCGGAGAATTTGCCAATCAAAGTCCGTGTACTGAACTTTGTTATGCCCGAAGTAATAGAACTGCGCAGAAAGCGGAAGTGCGAAAAGAAAAATGAGGATGATATTGAAAACTATTCGTTTCATAGTTGAATTTCATTTCAACTAGAAACTACACTTTGGCAGGGAAAATTGCAACTATACAATTATAAACAGCCTAAAAATAAAAAAGGGACGGATTCTCATCCATCCCTACAGTAAACCTTTGCGGTGAAAAGTTTTATTTCACTTTCCCCAGTTCATCTTTCAGAAAATCAATTTTCTTCACCGGACTCGGATCAACACCGTTCAATATGGCAAGATAAAAACTGAGCCAATCTGCCAAATATAATAACGAGAATGTTCGTGCAAGAAGAGATTTTCCTTCGGAGTACACTTCAGTAACGCCACCGGCAAGATTACCAATAATGCCTTTTGAAATATCCATGCGCAGTTGAATCCGTTTGTAATCTTCTTTATCACGCAAAATAATAACGTGAATATTTTTCATGATATCTTTCAACACTTCCCATCCCACAATCTCGTTATGATTGAGTTCGGGAAAGACATGACCAAATGCCAGCGTCTTCGCATTTTCCGTAATTTGCCCGCGCCATCGCGTGTTGACGGTGTCGAACTTGTCGGCAGCGGAGTAAATCAGCGGCAGTTTTCCGAGCAAAGTTTTTGCAAGATTCAGCGCCGCATTATCGCTCGCATCATGATTGCTGTACCGTGTGGAAAGCGTATGGAGCAATGCAATCGTTTCTTTCATCTCTTTCTTCTGCGACGGAATTAGTCCAAGTTTGGAAAGTGCAATGAGTGTTGGAAAGAACGAGTATCCCAGTGCAGCGCGCGGCGGAAGTCCGCCGGGAATTTTGATGTAGGGGTGTTTGTGTTTAACGGCAAGCTTTTCTACTTCACCGCCGGAAGTGATACAGAAAATTTTTGCTTTCTTTTTAATTGCATCTTTGTACGAAGAAACTGTTTCTTCAGTGTTACCGGAGTAACTTGAAATTATCACCAAAGAATTTTTCCCGACGTACTTTGGAAAGTAATAATGCCGGTTGACGATGATCGGAATGCTGCACACATTCGCAAGATATGATCGGAGCAAATCTCCGCCAATGGCAGAACCGCCGAGTCCGGTGATGACGATGTGTTCAATGTTTTTTACATTGAGTTTTATTTTTGCCGCTTCACCAATGGAGACCGCTTCTTTTGCCTGTTGCGGAAAATGGAGAATGAGATTTCGCATTCCTTTGGGATCGTTCTGCGTGATAAGAGAATTCATTGTTTGTCCTAAAAAATAATACGCCTGTCAGTTGTGCTAACTTCGGTGACTGCGTGGCGTTGGGTTACGTAATTAATAACTGATGGTAGATACTATATAAATTTATCAAACGAATTCAGGCACAGATGAAAATCGGTGGAATGCTTGTATGTTTGGAACGGTCTTTCGACCGTTCCCACAGTAGGTGTTTGTAAACATCAATTGATTCATTATTCTAAAAGTAATTCCGGAACCATGGCGTGGAGATTCACGCGAAGAAATTCTTCGATGTCATTTTCGGTTTTCATTTCCAAAACCCGCCGGGCAATTTCTTCTGTTTCTTTAAAGTCGACCGAGCGGATAATTTTTTTGATCTCCGGTAAAATAATCGGCGTTACGCTAAATTCATCCAATCCAAGTCCGAGCAGCAGCAGCGTCGCAACAGGGTCGCCCGCCATTTCACCGCACATGCTCACCGAAATATTATGCTGGTGCCCCGCTTTAATGATATGCTGAATTGTTTTGATGACTGCCGGATGAAATTCCTGGTACAGCGAAGACACAATTTCATTTCCCCGATCTACGGCAATGAGGTACTGAATTAAATCGTTCGTTCCGATGCTCATAAAATCCACTTCCTGGGCAATATCGGCGGCAATCACGGCAGCCGACGGCACTTCAATCATCACTCCGATTTTGATCTGTTCATCGAACGAAATATTTTCTTTGCGTAAATCGCTCTTCACCTCGTCAATAATTTCTTTCGAACGGCGAATTTCCTTCACGCCCGAGATCATCGGCAGCATAATCCACACATTGCCAAACGCGCTGGCACGAAGCATCGCACGAAGCTGCGTCTTGAAGAGATCGGGTTTGTCCAACAAAATGCGAATACCGCGCCATCCAAGAAATGGATTTTCTTCATCATGCGTGTGGGCAACAACCTTATCGCCTCCAATATCCAGCGTTCGCATCACAACCTTGTGCGGTTTTGCTTTTTGAACAATCACTTTGTATTCGGCAAATTGCTCTTCTTCGCTGGGGTAACTTTCTTCACGCAAGTACAATCCTTCGGTGCGGTACAATCCGATACCGTGCGCCCCTTGTTTATTGATGTAATCAATCTCTTCAGAAAATTCGATATTACCTGAGAGGTGAATATTTTTCCCATCCAACGTTTGGGCTTCGAGCTGACGAATTTCGCCAAGTTTCAAATCCAAATCACGGTGCTCTCTCTTGCGCTGGTTGGATCGTTTTATCGTTTCACGTGTCGGGTGAACATAAATATTGCCGGCGTAACCGTCAACAATCACCGTATCGCCGGTTTCAACATGCTTCGTTACATCTTTCAATCCAACCACAGAAGGAATTTTCAGTGATCGTGACAGCAGTGCGGCGTGCGACGTTGTTCCGCCCATATCCGTAGCGTACGCAAGAACTTCATTGCGGCTGAACAGCACGGTGTCTGCCGGAGTAAGTATTTCGGAAATGACAACTGCCTGCTGATCGAATCGGGAAATCAACCGCTCTTGCTGAATGTTGCGGATGATTCTATTTTTCACATCTTCCACGTCGTGCGCGCGTTCACGCATGTACTCATCGGGAGATTTTAACATCATCTGCTGATACTTCGAAATCTCCTGATTGACAATCCACTCCGCATTCTTCAGATCTTTTTGAATTCTTTTTTTAATGGCGGTGAGCAGCACCGCATCGGACAGAATCATGATCTGCGCTTCAAAAATTTTCGCCTTTGCACTGCCAATCTTTTGTTCTGTCAGTTGAAGAATTTTTTGAAGCTCTTTTTCCGAACGCACAATGGCATGCAGCAATCGTTCCATTTCAGCAGGGATATCTTCTGCCGTAATTTGTTTTTCTTCAATCCTCGGAATGTGTTTGGTAAAGAGGTACGCCTTCCCCATCACAATCCCGGGTGATGCGGCAACTCCGTGCAGCAGTATTTCGTTTTTCGTTTCCATTAGACTTCGTCAAATCCTCGATCAAATAATCCTATCACTTCTTTTGCCGCAGCTTCTTCGTCCGATCCTTCAAATTTCAAGTACATCGTCGAACCTTGTTCTGCGGCAAGCGTCATCACGCCGATAATGCTCTTGCCGTTAATTTCAAAACCATCTTTTAAAATGATGAACT
>JAQUOA010000249.1 GCA_028749215.1 Bacteroidota bacterium | reverse complement strand
TGAAATTTTTGTCCTATTTTTTTTGCGGGGGAAGTAGCCATTATATTAGAATTGGTTTAAAATTTGGAACTGAATAAATATAGCACATTATTGCAGCTTTTCAAGGTTGATGTCGGCTAATTTTGGGGCATGATTCTCGTTCCAATAAAAAATTTGAAAATTTTGGAAGATATTTTGGAATTTTTGAGCTTGTAACTGTGCACCGAAAAATATTCACAATAATATTTTATAAATTGAATGAGGTATACTTTAGAATAGTGAGTCTTCTTACACTCGTTGGCAAAAACGAAGAGGTAAAATTTTATAACGGAACAGGGGATGCAGTACAGATAAAAACGCCCATTTTATAATGCATTTTCCGAAAACCTGATAAAAATTTGTGAATAATTGCTTGACAATAGGGTTTTATTCAACTACTTTTGAAAGCCCTTCCACCATAAAGACAAATTTGGATTGATTCGAAGGGAAATTAAAGCACTTCCATAATCCTTTGCGCTAAAATAAAAGGAAATACTTGGCTGTAACAATTTACGACATAGCCAGGGAAGCAAAAGTAGGCATTGGAACCGTTTCCCGTGTTCTCAACAATAGTGCGAATGTAACTCGCCAAACTCGTGACCGAGTTCTTACCGTAGCTGCCAAATTGAATTACCAGCCACACGCTTTTGCCCAAGCCCTTGCCCGAAAACGTTCCAGTACGCTGAATGCGATCATCCCTTTTTTTTCTAACTATTTTTTTATTCAAGTTCTTCAAGGTGTCCAGGAAACTCTCATTGCGCATGGTTTCGATCTTATTATTCATGGCGCCAACACTCAGGAGCAAGCTGAAGAATACTTATTGCATTCTACCAGAAAAGGAAGAGTCGATGGGACAATGTTATTTTCATTGGGACTTCCGGATCATGTGGCACAAGAGTATGTAAAAAAAGATATTCCGTTAATTCTTGTCGACACTTTTCATCCAATGTTCGATTCAATTCGCGTTGATAATATTGAAGGAGCTAAAAGAGCAACCAAGCATTTGATATCACTCGGTCATACTTCTATTGGGATGATCAATGCCAAAGAGAAAAGTGTTCCTGCACGAGAACGTTTAATGAGTTTTAAGGAAACTCTGCAAAGTAGCGGAATAGTAATTTTTGATGAGATTATCGTTAACAGTACGCTTGACAAGGATGACGGCTTCAGCCGAGAATCAGGCTATGAAGCGGTGCAAGAGCTGTTTCGACGGAACATCAAGATGCCCTCTGCTTTTTTTGTATCGAGCGATATTCAAGCCATTGGCGTGATTGCCGCACTTCAAGAGCACAACTTTTCAGTTCCGGATGATGTTGCCATAGTAAGTTTTGACGACATTGAACTCGCAAAGTATTTTGAACTGACAACAATGCGCCAGCCAATGTTTGCGATGGGAGAGCTTGCAGTGAAAAAGATGCTGGAGAGGATAGAAAAACCCTCCGCCCCGGTTTCATCAATTAATTTTACTCCCGATCTCATTATTCGTTCAAGTTGTGGTGCAAAAAAAATATAAATCTGACGATAAATGCAACAATTGCTTTATCTCGCTGCCGCAGTCTCTTTTTGGACATGATATTTGCTAGATCTACCGATGCTGTGGTTCAAAAAATATCGGTTGATATGTGGTTTTTCTTTCTCTAAATTTTTTGTGCAGATCAATTCTTATTAATCAGCATACCAGGGTTTAGTTTATGAGAGTTAAAAATTCTTCACCACAAAACATCGTTCCAAGCTGGGTAAGCGATGCCGTTTTTTATCAAATATTTCCTGAACGATTTGAAAATGGCGATATCACAAATGATCCGCCAAAAGTGGAGCAGTGGGGAAAACCTCCGAAACCGAATAATTATTTTGGCGGTGATTTGCAGGGCATCATCAATCGATTGGGACATCTGAAACGTCTTGGTGTTAATGCCATATATCTGAATCCTATCTTTGCCGCAAATTCAAACCACAAGTATAACACAACAGACTACTCACAGATTGACCCTTCGTTCGGCACTAATGACCTTTTTGATAAATTTATTCTATCCTGCAACGCTAATAACATCAATGTTGTTCTCGATGGCGTTTTTAATCATGTCGGCACTGAGCATTTTGCATTTAAGGATGTTGTTGCAAAAGGAGCAGATTCAAAGTATGCCTCATGGTTCAACATTTACTCGTTTCCGGTTGCACCGCCGAACAAACCGAATTACGAATGCTGGTGGGGGCATGGTTCACTTCCCAAATTGATGGTGCAAAACCCTGAAGTCAAAGAGTACATCTTTACTGTTGCGAAATATTGGACAACAAAAATAAATGGCTGGCGCCTTGATGTACCGAATGAAGTGCCGCATGAATTTTGGAAAGAATTTCGTCAAAAGATAAAATTGTGGAACCCCCATTGTTATATCGTCGGTGAAATTTGGAATGATGCCAGTGCTTGGCTGCAAGGGGACGAATTTGACGGTGTCATGAATTATCGTTTTCGTTCGGCATGTTTAGATTACTTTGCCGACGATAAAATTAGGACAGCACAATTCGATAAACAGCTCGAAGAGATCAGGAATTCTTATTCGAAAGAAAACAATCTTGCCATGCTCAATTTGTTGGGAAGTCATGACACGGAGCGGTACATGACATTGTGTCAAAGAGAATTATGGCGCGTAAAACTTTCCATAATTTTTCAAATGATGTACATGGGTGCCCCCATGATTTACTATGGTGATGAAATTGGGATGGAAGGGGGGAAAGATCCGGATTGCCGGCGAACGATGATTTGGGATGAAAAAAAATGGGATATGGAATTATTTGAACTGTATCAAAAACTCATTCAAATCAGATATACATCTTCGGCACTGCGCAAAGGAACTTTTAAAACACTAGTTGCCGATGACAAACTTAAAGTATTCGCGTTTGAACGTCGCATGAACGACAATCTCGCGTACGTGGTGCTGAACAGACGTGAGAAGATGATGAAAGTTGATCTTACGGTGCATACTGCCATAAAAGAAATTGTCGATGAATTTTCGGGTCAAACGTATCAAACCAACGACGGGACGGCGATTGTCGATATGCCGGGTCGTTCGGCAAGAATATTTATAACAAAAATTGAAGAGGAGTAAATGAAAAAATTATTTTGGATGTTGCTGATCATCGGTACAATGTCGTACGCGCAGGATAGTGTGGATGTTATATTCCGGTATACGGCGTCGTCAAGTACAACGATATTTTTAGTCGGCGAATTTAATTCATGGAATAATGCAGCATGGCCAATGCAGTTCGTTGGGAGTGAATGGACAAGAAAAGTGCGATTGCCTTTGGGTGGAAATCCTACACCGCCTGCTGTCGGAGTTCCCGGTGCATGGCAATATAAATTTTATTATGCAGGCGCCGGAGATTGGCCGAATGATCCGTTAAATCATCATCAAAATCCAAAGGACAATAATAATACATATATCATCACTAAAGATCCCACAATTTTTCATTTTCTTCCAAATCAACGTCAGCCGATAGTCACAACCAATGTTCCTATAATATCAGCATACGTTTATCCTAAAATTGGTTCATCCATAGATACCGGTTCTATTGCGATAACAATTGATGGAACAGTTCATTCGAATTTGGGAAAATATTTTGATTCGACATCAAGCCTTTTTGCGTGGACAGTTTCAACTCCGTTGTCGAATGGGACACATAACGTTATTGTCTTTGCAAAATCCATGGCCGGAGGAAGCAATGCTGATACCGTTTCGTTTACGGTTCAGGCAGGATTCATTCAATTAACAACACAAGGCGGATATTCGACGTACAACGCAGTAAAACTGTTGCGCGGTATTGTTAATGATACATCAATTCACAATACAAAAATTATCCGAAATAATACCG
>JAQUOA010000051.1:8921-14598 GCA_028749215.1 Bacteroidota bacterium | reverse complement strand
GAAGAATCATTTCGTACGTTACTTCCAGCATTGTATGTTACGAATGCCTTGTTCGTAATAACCGTACCAGCCAGCGTACCTGCAGCGAACACCTGCTGCATAGAGGAAAGCAACAGTATTGCTACCATCGCTATTCCAAATCGAGAAAACATTGATGTTGTTCTCATTGTTGTATCTCCTTGTGTTGTATTATTTTTAAAACTGTTATTTGTATTTCGTTTTCTTGGTAAACCTATTACTGCATCACGGTGGTTTATTGTCCATGTCCGTATCTCCTTATGTTGTGTGTTTGTTGTCATGATTTGTTTTACGTTTTAAATATTTTTTATTTATTAACTAATGATGTCATTTTTGCATTGGCATGTTGAATCAATTCAAATTCCGAAAACGATTTGTACATTTTTGCTGTCGGAAATTTTTCACTGAACCCATTACCAAGTATCGCCTCTCCTCCAAAAAAGCACAACGTCTTGTACTGTGCACTGGTCTCCGCTAATTTTACAGCTTCAGTATTCAAGGTGTGTTCAGGCACCGAAAGTGTCGAATAAATGCACACAGCATACGGCTTTACTTGTGCAATCAATTGATCGATGATCTCTGACGTAACACCTTCGCCAAGATTCAATACCGTGTAACCATCAATTTCCAACAGTGTTGTTAATGCATTGAATTCAATATCATTTTTCCCCTGTCCGAGCAAAGCGCATATCACTGTCTTTTCATTCTTCGAAATCTTTGTGACGACATCGCTCAGCTGAACAATAGCGGAAGAGAGCGCATTGAGAGCGAGCTGGTTTTCAATGAAAGAAATTTTATGCGATCGAAAAGTGTTGTGGATTTTCTTCAACGTCGGACGCAGCACATGATCGAACAGCGATGTCAGCGGAAGACCTGCTCTAACCACCTCACTAAACAACGTAATGATGTCGTCTTTTTTTCCTTTGATGGCGGCATTGAAACAAACCGAATGTAAAACGTTGTATTCTCGTTTTAACACGATCCGTTTAATAATGGCTTCATCACTCGAAAGCTGCGGAATAATTTGCAGTGTCGAGACGCCGTAATTAAATTCAGTCATAAAATTGTATAAATCCTCTGCACGAAATTTTCTATGCCCTCCGGGCGTACGGAAGCATTTCAATTTTTTGTCTTCAGTCCAACGCTTCACCGTTGACTTATCGACTTGTAGCATCTTTGCTACTTCGTTTGTGTTGAAGAGAACTTCACTCATGACAGAATCCTTTCGTTGTTTTTTATAAACCTTATGAGCGGTTTACCCCTTATCTTGGTATCAATATAAAAGGAACTGTAAAAGCAGGCAAGGATTGAACAATTAGAGTATTTTAATGAGTATTCTGTAAGAGTTATTAAAATGTTCTAATATATTATTTACAATCATAGATGGGTTACATGTGATAAAAGACAAACATATCCTCTTTATGACCGTTTAAGAACTTAAAATTTACAAAATTATTTCCATTTTTCTAAGGGAAAATGGAAGTAAAATTTGCTAAAAGGCAAACTTTATCATTCGACTTAAAAATAACTCTCGATTTCCCCATATTTTATCGGGGACCTACAAAAAATGGATCCCAATTAATGTGGTCGCTATGCCGAATTTACTTTATATTAAGTGAATTTCACAATTGTGTGGCGTGACATAATTGCAGATTTTTAGCAGAAATCCAGATTTGATGAACCAGAAGCCCAAAACTTTAGATTGTGGTTTTGAAAACTCACATATTTTAAGGGCTTTATCCCAATAACATTTATTGTTGGATCAAAATCTAAAATATTCTTTGGAAATTTCCTTATCCGTTCGGGAGCACGGGATTATTATGTTGTTGTGGCGGATTTGTGTAATAAAGTGTTTTCGTGCAACATCCCTTAATAACTAGTGTTATTCAAACGGGAAGAAACATCATTCCCAGATGTTTTTATAGAGATTCCATCCGCCGGAATTCAATCAAAACCGTGGTTTCTCGCTTTCGTGGGAATGCTGGAATTCTGGTTTTACAGGTTAATAACATGCTGGTGACTTCACTTAATAATAAAGATGGAAATGGCGAAAAGAGAAATTTTAGTGTATTCTAATAATGCAACCTATTAGATCGCCGGAACTTCATTCTCTTTGATATAATGTTCAAAGTTTTCGGACTTTGAAGTTCACGAATGGCATCAGAGGTGATCCATTTTGCCGTTGAGGAAGGAATATTTTGAATTTGGAATGCGAGCGTAAGCGACTTTTTATGAAGCTCAAAATTTCTTTTTCCTATTTGTCGCAGCGCCCAGTTAATTGCCTTTTTAACAAAATTCCGGTCATCAGTTGAATACTTCATCAATAACGGAAAAAAGTTTTCGAACTTTCCATCGGCGGCATGTTTATCGTGAACGGCAAGTTCGGCGATCATCACAAATCCTGCTCTCCGAACATATTCCTTTTTACTTTTCGCCCACATGAAAGGAAGCTCGTAGGCAAATTTTGTTTTACAAAAGAACTCGCCGCAACAAGCGTCACACACAGCCCAATTATTCAGATCGTTTACCCATTGATGTAATAATTTTTTTGTCGCCTTATTTGGATCTGCAATAAGTGCTGCCAGAACACGCGCTTCGTGATACCCTGTTTTCCAAAGATCAAGCGCCAGATCATGATTCGTTCCTATTTTTTTGCTAACAAACGAATCTGTGGTGCAGTCGCGCCGAACGCTTTTGATGTAACAATGCCGAAACGTTTCATTCCGTCAATATTTTTGGAACTGCCTAAAGACTGAAGCCGTTGCAGTACGTGTTCTTTCATCATACTGTTTTGTTCAGATAAAATTATTAAGTATCTTCTTACCATATGAATAAACAAAAAATAATTATTCTTTTCACCGTTTTTGTTGATGTTTTAGGATTTGGCATCGTCATACCAATTCTTCCGTTTTACCTCGGTGAATTCGGTGCAAAGCCGCTTACCATTACACTTCTTTTTTCAACATTTTCTTTTTTTGCATTTTTAAGCAGCCCGTTTCTTGGTGCTTTGTCTGATCGTATTGGAAGACGCCGCGTTTTAATGGCAAGCATTTTTTCAACGGCGCTGGGATGGTTTGTCTTTGCCAGTGCTGTTTCAATCCCAATGTTATTTCTTGGAAGGATTATTGACGGCATTGCAGCCGGTAATTTTACCACGGCGCAAAGTTATTTGGTAGATATTTCAAAAAGTGATAAAGAGCGAACATCGAATTTGGGAATACTGGGGGCAACCTTCGGCATTGGTTTTATGGTTGGTCCGCTTATCGGCGGATTGCTCAGCACGGTCTCTCACGCATTTCCTTTTTATTTCGCCGGCGGCATGGCGCTGCTCAACGGGATATTTGCTCTCTTTATGCTTCCGGAAACAAACACTAACCTTAACACTGAAAAATTAAAGTACGATCCTTTTCTTCCCCTCACCCGCGCTTACAAATCCGAAAAATTGCGTCCCATATTTATCGTCTGGTTCATCTTTTCTATCTCGTTCGTCGTTATGCAATCCGTGTTTGCGTTATACGCACAAATCGAATTCGGCTACAACGCATTCCAGGTGGGCATGTTCTTCACCATCATCGGAGTTGTGGTCGCATTCAATCAAACAGTCCTACTAAAACGATTTTGGCTGCGCAGATTTTCAGAACCTCAGCTTCAAAAAATAATGATGCTCATACTTTTTATCGGTGTGGTACTATTAGGAATGCCAAGCATGATCTTCTTTTTTATGGCTCTTCCCTTTCTAGGGACAGGGCAAGCGGTGCTTCGTGTTGTGATTGCATCTAGGGCTGCCGGCTATGCCGAAGCGACGACCAAAGGAGAAATTATGGGTATCACAGGCTCCATTATGTCCATGGCAATGGTGTTCGGACCCATTTGTGCGGGATTTCTGTTTGAATACCATCACACCGCACCGTTTATCACGGCCTCAGTTTTACTCCTTGCCGGATTTTTTTATTCAAAATCTGAAAAATAAACAGATACAATAATAGCACTCATCCTCCCTCTATCACATAAAAATGCTTGCATCAAATAAATTGTTTGTGTAATTAAGGGAAAGAAATTACCATTGAACAACCTATTTACAATTCAAGGAGAACCGTAGGATGGCTTCAAATACAAAATCTACAAAGCTCTTGGCTACTAAACCGATTGATTTGCTGTTGGCAGAATCAAAAGAAACCGGTGAACATTCGCTAAAGCGAGCACTGGGAAGACTCAATTTGATAACCCTTGGCATTGGAGCTATCATCGGAGCCGGAATTTTTGTCCTCACCGGTGCCGCTGCTGCCAACTATGCGGGACCTGCCATTGTGCTTTCGTTTGTGCTGGCCGGAGTTGCTTGTTTGTTTGCAGGGTTGTGTTACGCTGAATTTGCTTCGCTCATTCCCGTTGCGGGGAGCGCCTACACGTACGGATATGCAACGCTCGGAGAAATTTTTGCATGGATCATTGGTTGGGATTTAATTCTTGAGTATGCCTTCGGTGCTGCCACTGTTGCCGTTGGTTGGAGCGGTTACGCCTTGAGTTTCCTGCAAGATTTTGGAATTTATATTCCGCCGCAACTGACGGGCTCGCCCGGTACCGTGCTCGTTCAATTTCAAGGACATTGGGAACATTTGGACCATATCAAAAACACTTTGCTCGCCAGGGGAATTGACGCTTCTGCTCTTCCGCATATGACAGCAGATTTCAATCTCATCGCCTTTCTTGCCATCGCAGTTGTTACAACAGTCCTCGTCATTGGAATTAAAGAATCAGCCAATCTTAATTCTGCCGTGGTCATTGTAAAACTTGCTATTGTGTTGCTCTTCATCGGTATTGCGGGTGTCTATGTTTTCCAACACCCAAGCACGACGATTGCCATCAACTGGAAAGAATTCATTCCCCAAAATACCGGCGAGTTCGGAAAATACGGATGGTCAGGAATCGCACGCGCCGCCAGTGTCATCTTCTTTGCGTATATCGGTTTTGACGCGGTTTCTACTGCAGCACAAGAAGCAAAAAATCCGCAGAAAGACATGCCGATAGGAATCATGGGATCCCTTCTTGTCTGTACCATTCTCTACATTTTAGTTTCTGGCCTTCTCACCGCCATCGTTCCGTACACAGCTTTAAATGTTTCTGATCCGGTCGCAGTCGGGATTGATGCAACAGGTGTTCGATGGGGAAGTTTCATGGTAAAGGCCGGTGCAATTTTCGGACTTGGCACGGTGATGCTCGTAATGTTACTCGGTCAATCGCGCGTGTTCTATTCAATGTCGCGAGACGGATTGCTTCCGCAATGGGCGGGAAAAGTTCATCCGCGATTTCGCACGCCGTACATTTCCACAATCACTGTTGGATTATTTGTTGCTATTTTCTCCGCCCTGCTTCCAATCAACATTCTCGGAGAATTAGTAAGCATCGGAACACTGCTTGCCTTTGTCATTGTCTGTGCGGGCGTCTGGATTCTTCGTGTTCGCAGACCAGAACTTGAGAGACCATTCAAAACACCGTTGGTACCGCTCGTCCCAATCCTTGGCATTCTCATCTCCCTCGGATTGATGGCAAGCCTGCCGTTAGATACATGGCTTCGGTTGATTGTGTGGCTCATCATCGGGATGGCAATTTATTTCGGCTACAGCAGAAAGCACAGTAAACTTCAAAACAGTCTTTGAGACAT
>JAQUOA010000051.1:3911-8821 GCA_028749215.1 Bacteroidota bacterium | reverse complement strand
TCTTCTGACGCATGGAACAACATTACTTTCACCGCCGGAGAAGTGAAAGATCCAAAAAGAAATATTCCCCTCTCACTTTTCTACGGGACTCTCATCGTCACCGTCATTTATATTTCTGCAAATATTGTTTATCTCCTGGCATTGCCTGTGGGAGGAAATCCAAGCGGAATAAGTGTCACTGAAAGAGGTATTCAATTCGCAACTCAAGACCGAGTCGGCGTTGCCACTGCGAATATCATTTTTGGAGAAGCCGGTGCCGTCATCATGGCTGTCCTGATTATGATTTCAACATTTGGATGTAATAATGGTTTGATTCTTGCCGGTGCGCGGGTGTACTATGCCATGGCAAAGGATCATTTGTTTTTTAAAAATGTCGGCGTGCTGAATGAAAAGCAAGTTCCGTCAAGCGGACTTATCTGGCAGGGAATTTGGGCAAGCCTGTTATGCTTAACAGGGACCTACGGCGATATGCTTGATTACGTAATCTTCGCGGTCATGATATTCTACATTCTTACCATTGCCGGAATATTCATTCTTCGCAGAAAAAAACCTGATGCCGAACGCCCGTATAAAGCATTTGGATATCCGATTATTCCGATCATATACATTCTATTTGCAGTATTATTCTGTCTCAACCTTTTATTCGTAAAACCTCAATTTACTTGGCCGGGATTATTCATTGTCGTATTGGGAATACCGGTTTATTGGCTCTGGAATCAGAAAAAGAAGAGAAGAGAATAATGCGATTTCACGATAGTTTCCCTTGTAATTTCACAGTTACTTTTATAAATTTGTCCCATTAATTACCCCACCAAAAAATCCCCGACGAGTAATGCTCGGGGATTTTTTTTGAAAAAATTTTAGTCACGTTACAATTACATGAAAGGTTAAACGGTACGTTATGGAACTAACGTTGATACTCGGCATCAGTGTTATCGGTTTGCTTTTTGCCCTCTACCTTATTCGCGACGTTTTGAAACGCGATACAGGAACACCGGCAATGCAGGAAATTTCCAATGCAATAAAAGCCGGTGCAGAAGCATTTCTTCGACGCCAAAATACGACCATCGTTTATATGTCTGTTGCGCTCGGAGCGTTGATTTATATCCTTTACGCATTCATGCGCACACCAAATCCGCACGACCCTGCAACGCCGCACGATCTTGCTCTGTGGACGACAATTTCGTTCTTCTTCGGCGCAGCATGTTCTGTTGCTGCCGGCTACATGGGAATGTGGACATCAATCCGAACAAATATCAGGACAGCATCTGCGGCAACAAAAGGAATGAATGGTGCGCTTCAGACTGCATTACGCGGCGGTGCGGTTTCAGGATTTTTTGTGGTAGCAATGAGTTTGCTTGGCGTTGCAGGATTATTTGCGTTGGTTGATCGGATGGGCATTGTGACGGAACCCGCAAAGATTCCTCTCTTGATTGTTGGATATGGTTTTGGGGCAAGCTTCGTTGCACTGTTTGCACAGCTCGGCGGCGGAATTTATACAAAAGCGGCTGACGTTGGAGCTGATCTCGTTGGCAAAGTTGAAGCAGGTATTCCTGAAGACGATCCTCGTAATCCAGCCGTCATTGCAGATTTAGTCGGCGATAATGTGGGAGACTGTGCGGGCCGCGGTGCCGATTTGTTTGAATCAACTGCCGCAGAAAATATCGGTGCGATGATTCTTGCCGCCGGATTATATAAAGCCAACGTCGATCTTTTGACCGGACATACTCTTATCAGTATTCTCCTCTTCCCTCTTGTTGCACGCGCATTTGGTATTCTTGCTTCCATCGTCGGAATTATGATTGTAAAAACAAACGACAAAGAAGATCCGATGAGTGCTTTAAATCGCGGTTTCTATGTCACCGCCGCTTTGGCTATGGTTGGGTTTTATGTTGCATCACACTGGCTGCTCGGCGCTGAATATTATTTTAACTTTTTCCTTTGCGGTGTCATTGGTGTGTTGACCTCTCTGGCGTTTGTCTTCATCACGCAATATTACACCGAATATAAATACCGCCCGGTCCAATCTATTGCAGAACAATCCAAAACAGGTCCGGCAACAAACATCATCGCGGGTGTTGCGGTCGGTATGGAATCAACCGGATATCCTGTCCTCGTCATTTCTGCCGCGCTGATCTCTGCATATTTTCTCGGCGAGCATTCCGGATTGAAAGATGCAGGTCTCTTTGGAACTGCCGTGGCAACAATGGGTATGCTTGGTACGGCCGCATATATCTTAGCAATGGATACATTCGGACCAATCACAGACAATGCAGGCGGTATCATTGAAATGTCTCATCAACCGGAAGAAATTCGGAGGAAGACTGATCGACTTGATGCCGTTGGAAACACCACGAAAGCGTTGACAAAAGGATATGCGGTCGGGTCAGCAGCGTTGGCGGCGTTCCTTTTATTCTCTGCATACTTCGATGAAGTGAGAAATTATGGATTTCCGTTAACACATATTGATTTATCAAAACCCTCGGTGTTCGTCGGTGCCATGCTCGGAGCAATGCTTGTCTTTGTATTTTCTTCCTTGGCAATTAAAGCCGTAGGCCGGGCAGCATTCGCCGTCATCAATAATGTGAGAGAGCAATTCAAAAATAATCCCGGAATTATGCAGGGCACTTCAAAACCGGATTACGGCCAGTGCGTTGACATTGTGACACGTGCGGCATTGAAAGAAATGGTTATTCCGGGTTTACTTGTTGTGATCATGCCGATCGCTGTCGGAGTCCTTTTCAAATGGTTGTTTCAAGCATCAGGATCCCCGGCAAACGGTGCTTCGGGTGCTGAAGTTGTCGGAGGAATGTTGATGGTGGGAACGATCACCGGAATTCTCATGGCGCTCTTCTTAAATAACGGAGGCGGTGCATGGGACAATGCGAAAAAGTTCGTTGAAGTTGAAAGTAAAAAAGGAACTGACTGGCACAAAGCCACGGTTGTCGGCGATACGGTTGGCGATCCATTTAAAGATACTGCAGGCCCGTCTCTTCATGTATTGATAAAACTTCTTTCGACAATAACGCTGGTGATGGCTCCGCTGTTTATCTAACGACGAAGTGAGAAAGATGAAGGATGAAATTTTATACATCGGAATTTCATCCTTCACGATTAAAAAATTTATCTGAGGAGGTAATTTTTTCTTTTCAGATAATTTTTTTTTTTGTATATTGATGTATCAACAATGGACAGGTAGCTCAGTTGGTAGAGCAACGGCCTGAAAAGCCGTGTGTCGCCAGTTCGATTCTGGCCCTGTCCACACACAAAACGCTGAGTAATGCTCGGCGTTTTGTTTTTAAATCTGATTCACTGTATCGCCGAGTTTCCACTCGGCGTTTTGTTCTCCATTTGATCAATGCCTCAACGTTTTTGTCGTCATTCCGGCGAAAATCTACGAAGTGATGCCTTCGGCACCGGAATCCAGCAACTGGATGCCAGCGTACGCTGGCATGACAACCCATAATGTAGCAGTCAACTTCTACTTGGCTATATATTTTACTGATGTGAATACTTCTTCTCCCCGGCTTCAACCTTAAACGGTAAACGATTATTGGGAGGAGGCAACGGGCACGTTGCAAAAACAGTAAATGCACATGGAGGATTGGTCGCTTTATTGAAATCAATCACAATCTTTCCATTCACCGGAGGTCCCATGTGCAAAAATCGTCCCGCGCCGTACGTTTCGTTTCCGTTCGTTTTATCCCCAATGATAAAGAAATAATCGGTCTGGGAGTCATCAACGATGGGCTCTAACTGGTATTCCTTTCCCTCATTGGAAAAAACAGCAACTCCCGTAGCAAAACCTTCTTCTTTATAATCGGGGAGCACCGTTTCTATGCTGAGTTTTTTCGGTTTTTCATATGGCTTCCAATCCGCTTCAATTCTCCATTTTAGCGAGACAGGAAACCGATCAATACGGGTAAACTGTTTACGGGTTGCTGCTTCTGAATCCAGTGCACGCAAAGCATACCTCTCTCCCCGCTTAATCAAAATATTTGCACGTGTGCCGATAAAAATTGTATCCGGTCCCTCTTTTTCATCATCAGACTTAACGGCTCCTTCAACAAATTTTTTTCCTTTTAATGTTGCGCTGACTCCGTTTTCAATTTCAACAGAGAGCCGGTTTTTATCTAAATTTATCGTTCCAAATGAAGTAAGTGAATTCTTTCCTTCATGCAGCCATTCCAGTGCAACCAGACTTAACCAGCCATGGGGTTTCGTTAATTCGACAAGGCGTTGAGTATGCCATGCATTGATTTCTTTTTCATATGCTGTCTGCAATGCCTGTTGTTTCTTGTTCTGGCAACCAATCAGTGCCATAAAGACTGACACTGCAAGTAACAGATAGTGATTCTTTTTCATTGGGATATAATTTGATTTAAAGTAAGTGATTAAGAAATTTTAGTTGTGGTGTAAAATATTTTTCTTAGAGTAGGATTCTTTACAATCTATGGATCTTTTTTGACGGCACAAAATATTTAATTAAAAAATTCCCCTCTGTGCGTGGCTAAATGGGTCGGCGAGAGGCTGCAAGTCCGCCGATTTTTTGTCCGTTTGGCGGAGGCTAGGGGTGTGTCAAAATAATTGATTTATAGATACTTATAATTTAGTACAAAATATTTTAATTCCTTACACACCCCTAAATCCCCTCTCCCTGCTTCACAGCCCATCACACAGAGGGGACTTGCCTGTACACCATCAGCTACTAAAACAAAAAAACCTCTTTCAGAAATTGAATCTAAAAGAGGTTTGCAATACTGCCGAACTTTTGATTCATCTTCACCCGGTACATGGGTTTCTGAATGTAGCACCTGACGCGCCGCAATGCTGAGGTGCCGGTTGCTGTGGAGTCGTTGGGTCAGTCCCTCGTCCACTCATGATGATGTTGTGACACGGAAAAGAACTAT
>JAQUOA010000051.1:0-3811 GCA_028749215.1 Bacteroidota bacterium | reverse complement strand
ACAATATCGCGGAGCGAGTCTTCATCTTCGACCAGAAGAATAGTTTCGTTACCGCCAACAGATGTTGTTTTTTCTTCCTCTTTTATTTTTTTAAATTTTTCTACAGCCGTTTGCACCGGCAAATATAAATAGAATGTTGTCCCGATTCCCATTGTGCTGGAAACCCGCACAAAACCATTGTGGCTTTGCATCACTCCAAACACAACAGCCAACCCTAAACCTGTTCCTTTTCCTTTTTCTTTTGTGGTAAAGAACGGGTCAAAAATTCTTGCCTGCGTTGCCTCATCCATCCCTGTGCCTGTGTCGGAAACACTGATGCACACGTATCGCTCTTGGTCGACATTGGGAAAATGCGGAACAAGGACATCGCGTGAAACTGATTCCACAGCAATTGTTATCTGTCCCCCTTTCGGCATGGCATCGCGGGCATTCACGCAAAGATTTAACAGCGCCTGATGTATTTGTGTATGGTCAGCTTTGACGATTGGGATATTCAACCCAATGTCCACCCGAATGTCAACAATTTTAGAAAATGTTTCATGGAGCATGGTAACAATTTCCCTCACAAGATCGGGGATATTCATTTGAGCAAATGATGTATCAGTCTTGCGTGCAAATGTAAGAATTTGTTTCACCAGGCCTGCACCGCGGTTCACAGCATCCTGTATTGTTTGAATGCTTTCTTTATATTTTTTGTCGTCAAGCTTTCCTTTTCCCAGGACGTACACATACGCGAGGATAATCCCCAGAATGTTGTTAAAGTCGTGTGCAATGCCGCTGGCAAGCGTGCCGATACTCTCCATTTTCTGTATGTGCGTAAATTGCGCCTGAAGATTTTTTTGCTCCGTCACATCTTCTTTTATAGCGATGAATTGCGTTATCTCTCCTGTAGAATTTCGAACCGGAGTAATGGTCATCTTTTCAATGTACTCTTTCCCATCTTTCCGTTTATTGATAATCTCTCCTTTCCACACGTTACCCGCAAGTATCTTCTCCCATAAATTTTTGTAGAATTCGGGGGATTGCTTACCCGATTTAAGAATACTTAGTTTTTTCCCTATCACTTCTTCGGACGCGTATCCCGTAACTTTACTAAACGCCGGATTGACGGCAATAATAATTCCTTGACGATCGGTAATGACAATTGCGTTTGCTGCCGATTGCAGAGCTGAATTGAGAATATTCAATTCTTGCTCCGCCAATTTTTGTCTGCTGATATCTTCCGCGATACCGACGAGCGCGGTGACATTTCCGCGTTGATCTTTGACTGTGGAGGTTGAAAGAAGAACCGGGAACTCTGTACCATCTTTTCTCTTATTCCACAATTCGCCCTTCCATCCGCCGACCAATGTGGCGGGAAGAATTTCACGGCCGACTTCTGCGCGTGTTTTCGGCGATCGAACAACCTCAATCTGCTTGCCGACCAATTCATCGGCGGAATATCCGTACGTATCTTCAAAAGCCCTGTTCACGAAAAGGACATTGTCGTTCACATCGGTAATACTGACGCATTCTGTTATTCCTTTAATTGTTTGCGCCAGCATGGATATTTCTTTTTCCTCCTGTTTCCTCTTCGTAATGTCGCGGGTGATAATTAAAAGATGCGGCATACCATTGACCTCAATTAATTTCCCTGACATGAGCGCGTCGATAATTTTTCCCCCTTTCATTTTTAATTTGGTTTCAAGCGTTGCATACCCTTTCGTTTTATCAAGCATAGCCCCAAATTCTGTTCGCTGGTCTACATTTATCCAGAAATCAAGTTCCAGAGAGGATTTGCCAATGACCTCATCCAGTGTGTATCCGGATAAATCAAGAAAACTCTGGTTCACGGTAATATATTTTCCATCGGGCATACTGCACAGATTCATTGCATCGGGAGAAAGATCGAACATGCGCGAGAATTTTTCTTCGGAGAGGCGCTGTGCCTCTTCGGCTTTTTGGCGGCCGGTGATGTCGATACCCATCCCGATAAATGTCGGCTTTCCATCAACGATAAATTTTTTCCATGAAAAAGAATATCGAGTTTTGGTTTTATTTTTTGAGACAAAATCTGCCTCGACCACCGCGGCAGTCGATAGCGATGTCTGCCGAATTTTTTCGGCAATAAGAGATTTTTCTGATCCTTCAAAAAAGTCCAGCGGTCCCATGTGCAATATTTCGTCGGGTGAATACCCTGAAACAGTTTCAAGGTTATTATTCCAGCGCAAAAATTTCCCGTACTTATCAACCATGTAAAATAAACCGGGCATGCTGTCCAATGCGGCTGTGCTGAAGTTTCGTTCCGCCAGAATGATCTCATCGGAGAGTTTTCGTTCAGTGATGTCCCGTGCTATCATTTGAAATCCGATCACCTCTCCTTTTTCAAACAGAAGCGTCGAGTTTTGTCCCATCCACGCAACGACCCCGGATTTTTTCACATACCGGGATTCGAAATAGATTGAAGGCGTTTTTTGGAGAAACTGTTTGAAGACTAAATGTTTTATACGACTCCGGTCTTCAGGTAACAGAATATCCAAATAATTAACCCGGTTGGCAGCATCGAGGGAATATCCCGTATGTTGCAATCCGGCAGGATTACAATAAATAAAATTTCCGTGATTGTCGGTTGTGTAAATAATCTCGCTGGCGTTCTCTACCACTTCACGATACCGTTCTTGACTTTGCTTTAATGCCTCTTCAGCCAGCTTGCGTTCTGTGATATCCCGCGAAAATCCTGTTGTACCAATAATTTTTCCGCTCGCATTCTTGACCGGAGTTTTAAACGTTTCGAACCATTTGGCCTCGCCTTTTTCTTGTATCAGTTCTTCCACCGAAATTGATCGGGCATTCTTTATGACTAAAGCATCGTCCGTGATATATTTTTCTGCGAGTTCGCGAGGCCATATATCTCGATCTATCTTCCCTACAACATCTGTTGGTGTTTTTTTGCCGCAGGCAACAGCAAACGCAGTATTCACTGAGAGGAACCGGCCTTCGGTATCCTTCAGCCACAGCAAGCCGGGCTGGTTTTCAATAATGGCCGATACATAGGCACTGCTTCGTTCCAGCTCCTCTTCTGCCAGCTTCCGTTCGGTAATCTCAATAATCTGCGTAATAATAAAATTGGATTGATGAGCAGCATTCAGAACCATTGATGTTGAAACGTAAGCCCAAATTGTCTTTTTATCTTTCCGGATATAACGCTTTTCAAATGATGCATGGGTGATTTCACCTGCTAACATTTTTTTAATATTAGATACCGTGATCGATACATCATCGGGGTGGGTGATTTCAGCGATGGTAAAATGCTTTATCTCATCTTCAGTATAACCCATCATTTCTTTGAAAGAATTATTAATCCGCTGGAATTTGCCATCAAGTCCAATAATGCAAATACCGGCAGAGGCATAATCAAATGCATGGCGGAATCTTTCTTCGCTTTCGCGAAGTTTATTCTCTGCGAGCATCCGGTCTGTAATATCTCGGGAAACAACTAATACCGAATTGACCTTCCCATCGGTACCTTTAACAGGCATGAGCCACGAACCGAGCCAGAGGGTGGTATTGCGTACGCCGGTTGTCGCTTCTATGTACAGCGATTCACCGCTGTCGAACACCATTTGCAAATTAGCTTCTTGGCGATTGGCGCTTTCCGTCGGAAAAATATCTGTAATCCGTTTACCAATCATTTTCTCGGGCAAACTCTTAAAGAGGTGAGCGGCAAACGAATTGGTATACTCGATAATCATGTCCCGATTAATGAGGGTAATAAAATCTTGCGCGGCTTCCGCCAGTGTGCGGTAAAGCGATTCACTTTCAGCCAACGCTT
>JAQUOA010000050.1 GCA_028749215.1 Bacteroidota bacterium | reverse complement strand
AGCGCTATCAGCTATGCAATAAAAAATAAACGGAAGAGCGTCACCATCGTTCACAAAGGGAACATCATGAAGTTCACCGAAGGTGCGTTCCGCGATTGGGGCTACCAGGCTGCAAAAGAATTTTTCGGTGCGGTGGAAGTTGATGGCGGACCGTGGTGCAAGATTCCTGAAGGAAAACCGGGAGCGGGGCTCGTAATTAAAGATGCGATTGCCGATATTACTCTGCAGCAAGTTCTTACACGTCCTGAGGATTTTGATGTGATTGCAACATTGAATTTGAATGGTGACTATCTTTCCGATGCACTTGCAGCGCAAGTCGGCGGAATTGGCATTGCACCCGGAGGCAACATCAATTACATCACCGGCCATGCAATTTTTGAAGCAACGCACGGCACAGCACCGAAGTATGCAAACTTAGATAAAGTCAATCCCGGCTCTGTGGTGTTGAGCGGTGAAATGATGTTCCGGTACTTAGGCTGGACAGAAGTAGCCGATTTAATTCTCAAAGGATTGAACGGCGCGATCGGGGCAAAAAAAGTTACGTACGACTTTGCACGGCAGATGGAAGGTGCAAAAGAAGTAAGGTGTTCCGAATTCGGTGATGCAGTAATAGCAAAGATGTAAATCGAGGTCTTTGAAAAATTCATAGAAAGTCATGGTGAGCGAAGTCGAACCATGACTCAAGTTAAAATAGTCACACTTCGACTTCGCTCAGTGTGACTATTGGTTCGGTTTTGAGCAAATATGAAAACCTCACAAGTTTTAAAAAGCTGTGAGGTCTTCCCTTTACAATTATTCCTTTGGGGAGTTATCACTTCATCAATTTCAATCCGTCAACTTCTTTCAGCTTCGTTAAAATTTCCTGCTGACGTTTGAGAAACGACATCGTGTCGGCGCCGTTCAATGATGCGTTCTTCATTTGCACGCGGTTGTCGTTCAACTCCTGTTCAAGCCTTTTCCTCTTCAACGATTTTATTCCGCCGAGCGCAATTTCGTACAGACGCGTCTCACTCGTTCTACCGCCGATGCTGTCCCACCGCTCGCTCAATTGATATCGATTGAACGCGATATTGGCCATAATGGTTTTTTCTTTTTCATCCTCAATCCGAGCAAGAAGCTGATTCACTTCAAGTGTCCCATGCTCATCATAAAATTCAAGGATGGCGGAGGCAATCTTCCGCGAAACGGGATGAGAAAAGTCTGCCGGCACAACATCCCGAAAGACAAACGGAATAATTTCCTTCGGGTCTTCGAAGAGGGCGCCAAAAATCTCCCGCTCTTCAATCGGCAGATCGTCAGAAACTTTTGATGCGGCATCGGATGATTTTTGCTGTTCAACTTCAGTGCGGACGGTTGCAATAAATTTTTCCGGTACACGGCGCGTGTTCTTTTCTAATTCGCTGTATAGCGTCGACTCATACAACTGATATTTTTCAGCGACATCCTTAATGAAGAATGTGCGCTTCAATGGATCTTTAATTTTTGAAATCGATTGCACTAAACCTCGTACCGCTTCCGCTTTCCCTTCCGGCGAATCCAACTTCCCTGTCTTCTGGTACTCATTCGCTTTATAATCAATAAACGTTGCCGATTTTCGAAGCAGCTCTTCGAACGCCTCTCCCCCGTTTTTCTTTACAAATGAATCGGGATCATCACCTTCCGGCAGCTGCACAATCCGCACATCAAGTCCTCCTTCTAAAATAAGATCAACGCCTCGCATCATGGCATTCGCTCCGGCAGAATCAGCATCGTACACGAGCGTAATATTTTTTGTGTACCGGGCAACAAGTTGAATTTGTTCGCTTGTTAGTGCTGTGCCGCTCGAAGCAACAATGTTTTTTGTTCCTGCCTGAAAAACCGAAATAAGGTCCGCGTATCCTTCCACCAGCACAACAAAATCGCGCTCGCGGATGGAATCTTTTGACTGCGAAAGTCCGTAGAGAACTTTGCTCTTGTGGTAGATCGGCGTTTCGGATGAATTGATATACTTGCCGAGCGTATCATCGTCGTACAGCTTGCGCGCACCAAACGCGATAACGCGTCCGGTGTTGCTGAAGATCGGGAACATGGCGCGCCCGCGAAACGTATCGTAAAAAGTTCCATCCTCACGCCGTTTCATCAACCCTGCTTTTTCAAGATGGTCGGTCTGTATTCCTTCCTCTTCGGCTTTCTTCAGCAATGTTTCCCATCCTCGAAGAGAATAGCCGAGTCCGAATGTGATGATGGTCTGATTCGTAAATCCGCGGCCGCGAAAATAGTCGAGCGCAAATTTTCCCTCTTCCGTTTTGGTGAGATCGTTGTAGAACGTTCGCGCGGCAAACGACATGACATTGTACAGTTTTTCCGTTTCGCTGGCAGCTTCATATGTCTCCTCATTCCGCGTAATGGCAATGCCGGCACGCTCTGCCAGTGCTTCTACCGCTTCAATGTAGGCGGCCTTGTCATACTCCATAACAAATTTTACGATATCTCCGCCGCGATGACAGCCGAAGCAGTAAAACAGTTGTTTAGACGGACTGACCGTAAACGACGGTGTTTTCTCGCTGTGGAACGGACAGAGGCCGAGATAATCTTTCCCCCGTTTCTTTAACCGAACGAACGAGCCGATATACTCGACAATGTCGGTTGAGTTTCTGATCTGATCGATTGTCTCTTGTGGAATGCGCATCAGTTGAATGTAGCAAAAAAGGGATTGAGAAAGAAGAATGTTATATCGGCTTTTGTGGTAATTTTTTTATTGGAAAGTAAAATTTTTATTGCCATTAATGTTTTACTCTATTATACTTGAAACATCATAAATAATTTATAAAAAAATACAGGGGTTGGTATGAAAAAACATATGTTACTTTTTGCTGCAATATTTTCTTTGGTATGGATTTCAAATTCAACAGCAGCGTCGGCACAAAACCTCCCAAAGTCGTTTCACCGCCACGAAGTGCCGTTGGATAGCGCAAGAAAATTTATTAAGAATCTTGATAAAGATGCGATGCAGATGAAAACCAAGGGGGGCATGTTCAACCGCGATATTTTTGAAAAACTTCTTGCTCAAAAAGGATGCACCGGAATCCGCTACTACTACGCAAAATTAGATGACGGGACACCGACGCTTGTTCTGGTTGGCGTAGATAGCACAGGTAGTGATATGATAAGTGCTACTTCGGCGGTGGCAGAACAATCATACCCCTGCCCTCCTTATTGCGCTACACAGACTTCATCATTGACGAAGTAATGTGAACATTCCAATAACAGCACATATATCAGCATTATCACACATCCTTCCCGCTTATGTGGGCATTCGAAATTGGAAAAATTTGGAAGTTCCAATGAAGGTGTTCGCATTGTTTTCTATTTTTGGGGTCGCAGTTGAACTAATTGAATTAATATTAAGCAGGCTTGGAATTCATACTATGTTTCTTATTAATTTCTATCGACTCGTTGAGTTCGAGTGTTTTTCTTATCTTTATTATCAACGTATTGAAAGGCGTGGTTATAAAGATATACTCCAAATTATGGGAATGTTATATTTTTTATTATGGATGTTAGATGTCTCATTCAATCCTTTCCCAAAAGAGTACGGCGAGTCAATTAATGCTGGAACAAATATTCTTTTAATTGCTGGTACTCTTTTTGTTTTTTTCAATATTTTCTATAATTCAAAAATACTGATTTCTGAGTATTCACTTTTTTGGATCGGAATAGGTGGAATAATATATTGGACTGGAACAATAATTATTTTTACAATGGGAAATGAAATCCTTAAGATGGGACTTAACTATTTTGATGCGCTTTGGCACATCAATTGGATATTTACTATTATTGCAAATATCTGTTTCATGAGGAGTTTTTGGTGCAAGATATTTTGAATAATACAGGTGTTGTTATCATTGTTGCCTCTGCAGTGGTTGTGGTGTTTGCAATCGGGTATCTGTCTATAATTATTGCAGGCAATAAACGAATTATTGAAGAGCATAAGGCAAAACTTGAAGCGGTGCAAAAAAGCGAACAACGCTACAAAGCTCTCTTTGAAAATTCAGAAGCCGGGATGATGAAATTTAATTTCACCACATGGGATGTGATGGAAGCGAATGAGGCAATCCTTACCATGTTTAATTGCACTACGGCGGGGGCGTTGCAAAACAAACTGATGGAACTCCCGGACATGGACCGTCGTCGCATTACGGTTTCTCTGGCGAACACGGGCACGCTTGAAGGGTTTGAAATAGAATTCGACCCTTCAAAAAAAATTAAAAGACAATTTCTTCTTTCTGCGCGAAGAGAAAAAAACGAGAACATTGCCCACGCCGTTGTGGTGTTTGTCAGCGCTGAAAGAAAAATTGGGTAAAAAGAAACTCTCATCAATCGCTGCTGTAGTCCGGAGTTTGCGGAGCTTCTTTGTATTGCGTGATCGCGTGTTTTACTCCCAAGAAAATAGCCGCTGCCGAAAGAATGATACCGCACCAAAACATCACTTCGCCCATCGCATAGCTGTAATCTAAAAATCCGAACTCGTTGGCAAGGTTCGCCCAATCGTGGTGCGATTTGCTCAATCCTCCAATCAACGGCAGCTGCAGCATGCCGGCATCCTTCACATAAATACTCACATCCACAATACTGACGCCGGTAAAGAAGAGCGCCACATTGGCGAGGCTCGACTCTTCCCTCTTCGCAACAAAAAACCACGCCGCAGGAACAATCACTTGAAATAAAGAACCGCCCAAAATATACATGGCGTGACCGAAGAACTTAAAGAAAAAATGCCCTGCTTCGTGAATGTACAACAGCATCAGGTGGGTAAACCACAGCAAACCGGGAAGATCAAAATTTCGTCCAGGCTCGTAGAGATGAACAGAGGCTTGGAACAATAAATACACCAAAAGTGAATAGCCAAAAAGTGAAGAGATGAGCTTTGCTTTGTTCATAAAAATATTCATCTGACGGAAGGGTGTCATGCCGATGTACGTTCCAAAGGAATCCCCTCGGGACCGGCATCCATTTTGTCGATTCCGGTGCCAAAGGCATCACCTCGTTGACTTCCGCCGGAATGACAACACAACTTTCGAGATTAAATCCTATAGAAAATAAAAAGTCCCGCCGAGGCGGGACTTGAACAGGATTATTTTGCCGGGACTTCGACCAACTCCGGTTTGTATGTTTTCTTGCGCTGAACACTTTTTCGTTTGCGCAAATATTTCTTTTCAATCTGCTGCGGATCTTTCTCTTTCTTTTCTTCCTCTTCCACGTCGGGATACTCGTAGATCTCGTACTTGTAGTTTCGCATGATGATCTTGTTGCCGTTGCGCCCAAGGACATATTGAGGAAGGATCGGAATTTTTCCGCCGCCGCCGGGGGCATCAATGACAAAGGCAGGAATCGCAAGACCGGAAGTATGCCCGCGCAGTTTATCCATAATTTCCAACCCAACGCTTACTGGCGTGCGGAAATGGTTTGCACCCTTGGTAATATCTGCCTGATAAAGATAGTACGGACGAACGCGGATCGCCAATAGTTTGCGCATCAATTCAAGCATCACGTCGGGATCGTCGTTCACGCCTTTCATCAACACCGCCTGGTTGCCCACAGGAATACCGGCATTGGCCAGCATTTCGCACGCACGTTTCGCTTCCGCTGTAATCTCCCACGGATGATTGAAATGTGTGTTTACGTAGATCGGATGATACTTCTTCAACATGTCCACAAGGTTTTGCGTAATGCGCTGCGGAAGCACGCACGGCATTTTTGTACCGAGTCGAATAATTTCGATGTGAGGAATTGCTCGAAGTCCGGAAACAACTTTTTCCAGCATGGTATCGGTGAGCATTAACGGATCGCCCCCCGAAAGAATGACATCGCGGATTTCGGGATGCGCGGCAATGTAATCCAATCCGCTTTGAATATACTTCATGCTGATCTTGCCGGAGTCGCCCACCTTGCGTTTGCGTGTGCAGAAGCGGCAATACATTGAACACTGGCTGGTGGTTAAGAACAGTACTCTATCAGGATATCGGTGCGTGATGCTTGGAACCGGGCTTTGTGCATCTTCACCCAGCGGATCTTCGGGGAATCCGTCTTCCTCCAATTCTTTTGCATCGGGAATACATTGAAGCCAGATGGGATCGCCGGGGTACCGGATGAGGCTGAGGTAGTATGGATTGATGCGCGTATGAAACAGCGTATTGAGTTTTTCTGCAAGTTCGGGTTCGAACCCGAAACGGTCAACAAGATCTTTACCGCTGTCAACGCTTGCTCTTAGCATTTCCTGCCAGAGTTCCATAAAATGTGCACCTTATATTGTTGATAGATATTTACCGTAGATGATCAAGTCATCATCCGGTTTGTAATACTCTTTAATGTGCGCAAGTTTTTGAAATCCCCTGCGCTCGTAAAACATTCTCGTGTTATCGTACTTTGCGGTGGAAGAAGTTTCCGCAATTAATAATGTTCCGTTTTTTTGCCGAAGATGCGATTCAACAAACTTCAGCAGCTGTGACCCAATCCCTTTCCCATGCACGTCCGGCGTTACGGCAATCCAGTATAGATCATACGTTGCTGTTGTTGCCGGTGTCGGCCCGATGCAAATGTAGCCGAGCACTCTTCCCTCATCTTCCACGCACGAGAACATCTCATAATCTTGTTGATGCGGATCGTTAATGAAAATTTCCAGCAGTTCGACCGCAATATCAATTTCATCTTTGCTGAAGACATCGGTTGCTATAACAAGGGAACGAATTTGTTCAACATCATTTCGTTCGGTAACGCGTACCGTCATGGTAGTACTCAGTGTTGCACTGCGTGTTTCAATTTGGAATGCCGCTTGACGGCAAATTCAACAATCTTGCCGATCATCTCAGCGTAACTTAGTCCGGATGATTTTGCCGAGCGGTAGAAACCCGCGTCGTTCGAGAGATCCGGGTTCGGATTTACTTCAAGCACGTACGGTTTAAGATTTTTCGAAAGCCGGATATCAACCCGCGCATAATCGCGGCATCCCATCAAATGGTACGCCTTCAACGAAAGTTCTTTCACGTAACGTTCAACTTCTTTCGGAAGATCCGCCGGACACATTCCTTTCGTCCCTTCGTACTCTTCTGTCCCTTCCATCCACTTCGCATCGTACGTGACAATTTTTGGTTTGCCTGCCGGCAGTCCGGAGAAATCGATCTCTGAAATCGGCAGCACCGTTGCCGGATCGTTCCCCATGATGGCAACATTCAATTCCCGTCCCTCAATGTATTCTTCCACCAATGCCGGTTCTTTAAACCGTTCAACAATAATTTTCACCTGCTCCTTCAGCGCCGTAAAGGTATTCACAATCGAATCGTTATCAATGCCGGCGCTTGCATCTTCCGCACTTGGCTTTACGATAATTGGGAATCGAAGGTTGAAGTCATCCGGTGAAATTTCATTGGGATCGGTGACCAGCATAAATTTGGCCGTCGGTATTCCGTTGTACGATAAAATTTCTTTCGCCCTTGCTTTGTTCAGGCAGGTTCCCAGTGTCAACGGTCCCGCACCGGTATATGAAAATTCGAGCAGTTCATAAATTCCCGCAACATGCATTTCATGAATCGCTTCGTCCCCCAAACATTCCACCATGTTAAAGATAATGTCTGGCTGCATCGCTTTGAGGTACGCAAGGAAACGATCAAGATCGTCGGACATATTGAACATCGATGTTTCATATCCAAGCGAGATGAGTGCCGATTGAATATCTTCCTTTTGTTCTATCACGCCGATTTCGGAGAGGTCGACCTTTCCATTCAGTGACGCTTTCGACATCCACTGCGCGCCGTTACTATGGTCTATTCCCGCTTCGGAAGCGAATTTTCTTCCTTCGTCGGTTTCTACCGTCGGCTCATTATAGATGATAGCAATGTGAATTGGTTTGGTCATACTATATAAGTCCGTACCGCTTGCACGCGGCATCCAGCACAAAATTCAGCATTTCACTATATCCTAAGCCTGCCGCCCTGGCAGCTTTGGGAAAGCATGAATTATCCTCCGGATTCGGCAGTATTCCCGGTAATGGATTGATTTCTATGATGTTAGCCCTGCCATTCTTGTCCAAACGAACGTCTATTCTAGACCAATCTTTGCACCGAAGAACGTTATATGCACGGCGGCACACAAATTCAATTTCACTTTTTATATGGGGATCAAGTTTTGCTGGGCATTCAAAAATTTCCAACGGGTTCGATGCTTGATCCCAAATCCATTTTGCTTCGTACGAATAAATTGGATTGACTCCGATTGGAAGCGAATCGAATTTAATTTCAACGATCGGAAGGACTCTTACATCGTCGCCGTTGCCCAACATGGCAACCGTAAACTCTCTTCCGGGCAGAAATTCTTCGACGAGAGCGGGTTGTTCGTACTTTGTCAATACGTTTTCTATCTGAGAAAACAATTCTTTGTCCGTCTGCACCAACGACGAGTTGAATATTCCCTTGCTTGAACCTTCAAAGAGCGGTTTTACCATCGCCGGAACAGGAAATGCAAGCGACTCAAGCTGAGAGAGCGACGAGACGACGATAAATTTTGGTGTCGGAACAGAATAATATGAAAGAATTTCTTTTGCGCGTGACTTGTCAAGGCAAATTCCGAGCGTCAACGGATCGGAACCGGTGTACGGAATGTTCAACATCTCCAGCATGGAAGGTATTTGCGACTCGCGCGACACTCCAAAACGCCCTTCAGCGATGTTGAAGACGATTTCAGGACGAAGTGTTGTAAATTTTTCAAAAGTTTGTTCGTTTGCTTCGATGAGGGTGACGGAATGGCGAAGGGCGATTGCATCGCGAACGGCGTGGATGGTGTCGATAGTATCCCACTCTGCGTATGCGTCAACGCTTGAAGAGAGTTGTGTTTGCGTATGTGTGGTCTGTTGTAGACTCGAAGGGTGACTGTCGCTCTCAGCGATGTCTGTTTCTTCCTTCTTCACGTTGTAGACTAAAGCTACGTCCATTCAGAAGAGTACCAAAAAGATTTTTGGATGCCTTTCGCTTGTCGTGAATAAATTTTTTCGTTGTTCATTTTCACTTCTGTTCTCATCAATGATCGCGATTCATGTGAGAAACGATTTTTCACTATCAACGAACAAGATTTTAACCCCAATTACTACTACAAATATACGCAATTATAAAAAGTTGTCAAGCGAAAACGTGATTTATTTGCAGAAAAGAAAAAAATTTAGATTGGAGAGAAAAGTGAGATCAGAGGCAAAATAATTTCAAAAAAAATATTTATACCGCCGCGAGAATGTTTTTACAAAATGAAAATTTTATTAAGCAGAAAATAAATTACCCAACGCGAACGTACGACAGCAAATCTTTAAACACGTACTCAAATTCTTTCTTCACCGATTTATTTTCAGTGCGGCTCAAATGGGGATCGCGCGCAACGAGATCGAACGCTTCTTTGCGTGCAATGGATAAAATATCCGTGTCGGTGACGATGTTGGCAACATGAAACCCCGGCAGGCCGCTCTGTCGCGTACCGAAGTAATCGCCGGCACCTCGCAATTCAAGATCGACTTCGGCGATTTTAAATCCATCGTTGGTCTCCACCATCGTTGCCAGACGTTTTCCCGTTGCTTGAATTTCCTGACGCGCTTGCGAACGGTTTGTTGCCAACTGCAGTTTCTTCTTTTGATATGTTGAATCGGTTAGAAGGATGCAGTAACTCTGCTCTGCTCCTCTTCCTACGCGTCCCCGCAGCTGATGAAGCTGTGAAAGGCCGAATCGTTCAGCGTTTTCAATAATCATAATGGTTGCATTCGCAACATCAATGCCGACTTCAATCACTGTTGTCGCCACCAATATATTGATCTGATTTTTTTTGAATTGCTGCATCAGTTCGTCTTTCTCTTCGGACGATAATCTGCCGTGCAACAATCCCAAGTTTAATTGGGGAAAGACTTCTTTCTTCAGATACTCGAATTCCTTCACAGCAGCTTTTAAATCCACTTTTTCTGATTCTTCAATTAAAGGATAGACAATGTACGACTGTCTTCCTTTTGCAATTTCTTTTTTTACAAAATCAAATATTTTTAATTTATCTTTTTCAAACCGCAGTGCCGTACGAATCGGCTTTCTATTTTTCGGCAGTTCATCGATCACTGAAACATCCAAATCACCATAGAGTGTCAACGACAGTGTGCGCGGAATCGGTGTCGCCGTCATCACGAGAACATCGGGATTCACTCCCCCTTTTTCTCTTAATAGCGCCCGTTGCGCAACACCAAAACGATGCTGCTCATCAATCACCACAAAACCCAGCTTTGCAAATTGCACATGCTCTTGAATCAACGCATGAGTGCCGACCACAATATTGGCACTTCCCCTGCGAATATCTTCCAAAATATCATCCCGTAATTTCTTTTTTTGGCCTCCGACAAGCAGACGAATACTGATTGGCATTTCCTTTAAAAAATTTCGAAGGCTTTGCCAATGCTGTTCAGCAAGAATTTCCGTCGGAGCCATAAGCGCGCACTGATAGCCATTTTCTACCGCAGTCAGCATTGCAAATAATGCTACAACGGTTTTTCCGCTGCCAACATCCCCTTGCAGCAAACGATTCATCGGTGCCGGCGACTGCATATCATTGTGAATTTCCTTCAATACGCGGTGCTGCGCCTTGGTCAATTCAAACGGCAGGCTGCTGTGTAATTGTTTCGTTAGCTTGTGGGCAGATGTGAATTGAATTCCTTTCAAGTCTCCCTTTAATTCCCGCCTGCGATACGCCATCAGCAATTGAAAATAAAATAATTCGTCAAACTTTAACCGGCGCAAGGCATGATTATTTTCGGCATACGATTTCGGAAAGTGCACCATTCTAATTGCTGAATAAATATCGAGTAAAGTATTTCGCTGCAGGATATCGTTCGGAATGTGTTCAGTGATAGAACTTAGTTTGTGTTGAATGGCATTGCGAAGAATGCGGCGAAAACCACGGTTGTCCAATCCGACAAGCCTCAATTCTTCGGTGGAGGAATATTTTGGGATGATTGCACCGGTGTGGAGAAGCTGGCTCCAATCCGTATTATCTTCTTCGTCTTTGCCTTTGAGCCTGTCGAATTCCGGATGGATAAACTGCACGCGGTTGAATTTATCCAACTCCGGAACAGATGATATCGCCAGAATCTCGCCGACCTCAAACGCTTTTTGATACCACTCCACGCCGTTGTAAAAAACACAGGTGATGTAGCCGGTATCATCTTTAAGGGTGAGAAGAAAAAATCGTTTACGATTTCGTGTATATTTAATCTCAGAGCGAAACACCGAACCGATAACCGTCACTTCATTTCCGGCTTCGACAAGCTTCGGCAATTCATTAATTTTTGTAATGCGGGTACGATCAAGGTAGTCGTACGGAAAGTAGTACAGAAGTTTTTGGATGGAGTCGATGCCGATTTCTTTCAAGGCGGCAGCACGTACCGGACCGATTCCTTTCACATACTGAATTTCATTCATCGGCGTAACGGGCGTTGTTGTTCATTCCAGCCGCTTGGGATACGATAGGAAATTCGCTGGTTCGGCAGCGCAATCACTAAAGAATCATCGGTCGATCTTTCAATGACTGCCTGCTCCAGGTCTTCCGGTGAAAGTGCGTCGTTAAAAATTGTCAGGCTCAATGAACTGCCGCTCTCTTCAATTAAAGTTTCAGCATGCCGCTGCGAGCTCATCTGTGATTGTCGTGAGCGAGGCAGCGATTTGAATGGACGTTGCTGCAGCACTAAATTTTTGTCAACCTTCCCTCTTTTAACAATCAGCGTTTTGTTTTGATCTCGTCCTGCATTATCATTTTTTTGTTGTTCCTCTTTCAAGCCCAACGCTCTCGGTGAAGTCTGCTCTTGCAACCCCTGACGGCTCTTTTCCGACACCATCGTCACCGAACCAATGAGCCAAATACTCCTCGTCGGTTGTTCGGCTTCTATTTTTTTAAATTTGCCTTCAACATGTTGTTGAGTTGAACCTGCCCCCTGATTGCTTTGAGCTTGATCGGCTATTGTTGGCTTTTGAGTTTGTGCCGGAGCTGATTCGGCAATGGCAACATCGGATGCTCGTTCTTCTACCCGCGATGGTCTTGCACTACGGCGATTTGGTTCTTTTACTTGCGCTTCTTCTTTCTTCAGACTTTCTGACTCTTTACTTTTATCTTTTTCTTCTAATGGTTTGTTTGGTGATTCTGTCTGTTTAAAAACAATTTCTTTGTTCCCAAATTTGGTGGGAGCGACAAGATCTCCAAACCACATGCGATAAACTCCCACACCGATAGCTATGACAACAACGGCAGCGGCAAAACTGATCCACTGGTAGCGAAAAATCTGCGTTGACTGTTCTCGTCTCAATTTTATCTTGAGACTGGCTTTCATTGTATCACGTCCATACCGGCGGATACCAGCAGCCAATTCCATCTCCTGACGTAATTTCTCTTTACACGGTTCGCAGTCAGCAATTTCAGCATCGAGCCGTTGACATTCCACGTCGGAAATTTTCCCGAGTACATACTTCTCTACTAATTCAGGATCGTCAGTCCAATATGTTTTATCAGATTCGCTCATCGCTCAAAATTTTTTCCAGTGCTTTCTTGCATTGATATTTTTTCGATTTCACCGTATCCGCATTGGCGAACTTCAGTCTCTTTGCTATCTCATCCATGGAGCTGTTTTCCCAATAAAAAAGCATCAACAAAGTCTTACACGGCTCACCCAATTTTACCAACGCCAACGCTATTGTTTTCGACCGTTCATTTTCTACAAGCTCATCAAGAATCGAAGGATCATCATTGGCTTCAATCTTTTCATCAAATTCAACTGAGATTTCCTTTTTCATTCGTGCCAATCTGCGTCGCCACAAATTCTGTGCGGTTGCATAGATAAAGGTGGAAAGCTTCGACGAATATTCAAAACGGTCTTCTCTCACTCTTTCCCACAAAATAATTACCGCTTCCTGCAATAAATCTTCAGCATCATCGGATGTACCGCTATTTCTCAGGACAAACGACGTCACCATTTTCCTGTTGGATTGATACAACGTTACTAATGCTTCTTCATCCCCCTTTTTCATCAGGTCAAGAATCCGGGCATCGTCGTTAAGAAAAAAGATGGATGACTTCATTTACCTTTTATCAATTAATGTCATTAACAAGCAGAAGGTGAACGCTGTAAAGTACAAATAACCATGAAGAAATACCAAAGGAGGACGTATGAAAACCATATTCATGCTTGTTTTTCTTACCACTTGTGCCGCATCAGTTTTTGGGATGATACCCCAGCCGCCGGTGCAGGCCATTGCACTCGAAGGAAAATTAAATTATCCCTTCATCTCAGAACGCGGCGGCATTGCATTTTTACAACTCACTGTGACCACTGCCAATATCGGAGTACAGTCGGACAGAAAACCGATGAACCTTGCCATTGTGCTCGATCGGAGCGGTTCAATGGGCGATGAAAGGAAAATGGAGTACGTGAAACAGGCTTTCCATTCTTTAGTCGACCAGCTGCGTCCGTCCGATATTCTCTCCGTCGTTATCTATGATGATGTCATTGATGTTATTCGGCGTGCGCATCGAGTGGGAAATGAAAAATCAGAAATTAATCGATTGATTGATGAAGTCTATCCGCGCGGATCGACAAATCTTGGCGGCGGATTAATGGAGGGACTGCATCAAGCCGAACGTTATGCAAGCAGTGGATATATCAATCGAGTTGTTCTCCTTTCCGATGGTCTAGCCAATGTTGGCGTCACCGATCCAACTGAATTGAATCGAAATGCAAAACGGTACCGCAACTATTCTATTTCAATCACAACGATGGGGGTGGGATTGGATTACAACGAAAATTTAATGATGGGACTTGCCGAAAGCGGAGGAGGAAATTATTATTTCATTGAACGGCCGACCTCGCTTGCTTCAATCGTACGTAAAGAGATGAATGTGCTTTCATCGGTGCTGGCGCAAAATGGAACAATCAATATAAATCTTGGAAGAAACGTTCGCGTCAACGACATCATCGGATGCGATTATCGCGGCGACAACGGCTCGTATGTTATTCCGGTCGGAGATTTGTGTGCCAACGAGAGGCGGGAATTTACGGTAGAATTGGTTGTGCCGGAAGGTACCGGTGCAATGAATGTTGCCAACGGTGAATTACGATACGAAAGTAGTGTTATCAGCCGTGAGTATCCTACGTTTTCTGCTGCTGTAAAATACACAAAAGATTTTGTTGAGATTGAACGAAATCGAGACAAGGATGTGCAGGCGAAAGCAGATATTGCGGTATCAACCCGCCAAGTTGACAAAGCGATGAAAGCGATGGATGCAGGAGATCATGCGGCAGCAGAGCAGCATCTTCAAAAAGCCCAATCAATCATCAGTGCTTCTCCTGCAGTTTCAGCGGCGGGCGCCAGCGGCACAGCACTTCGCCAGCAATTAGGAAAGATGGAATCGTATCAAAAAGAATTAAAAGACAGCTCCGGCGATTTGCGCAGAGCAAAAAAATCCATTCAATATCAAAATTACCAGACGCAGAAGAATAAGTGATTGTTGAACAAAGTGACCGTCATTTTTAAAATGACGGTCACTTCTTAACCTTCGGAGGATACTATGAAAACA
>JAQUOA010000049.1 GCA_028749215.1 Bacteroidota bacterium | reverse complement strand
CTTTTCAAATCCATATCCCTCATGATGAAAAAGAACATCGAAAAATATAATGCGAACATGACAAAAATGAACAGATGATTATATGGATTAAAGATTGATACACCGTATCGAGCAAGACCGATAATGATACAACAAAAAACGGTGATCAATGTTTTGACGGCTATCGTTCGAACGGTGGTGAAAGAGAGTTTCATTGGTTCCTCCTTGTTTTACGGCGGTGTGGCATAGTGTAGATTGAAATAGAATTAAAAGCAACGACTTCAGGTGTTCGATCATAAAACACTTGGTTTTCATTTATCCGAAAATCCTTATATTGGAAAATATTAAACGAGAAGATATGGCATACGACCTACATTTAGCAGACCGAATACGAAAAATTCTTGCCGATCAATCAGTGCGGTTCAAAGAGAAGGAAATGTTCGGAGGCATCGCGTTCATGGTGAACAACAAAATGTGCACCGGCATAATAAAGAACGATTTGATGGCGCGCATCGATCCGGAAATTTTTGACAGCGCTCTTAAGAAAAAAGGAGCACGTCCTATGGATTTTGCGCATCGCCCAATGAAGGGATACGTGTACGTTTCTCCCGAAGGAATAGATTCTTCAAAAGATTTAAAATACTGGATTGATTTGTGTCTCGATTTTAACCCAAAAGCAAAATCGAGCAAGAAAAAATAAAATCCCGGTTATCATCAAAAACTTTTGCATTCGATAATCATCAAGAGGAAATACTATATGGCAAAGCCGTCAACGATCCTTTTTATTCATGGAATGTTCATGAACAAAGAATGCTGGAATGATTGGGTTTCGTATTTCCAAGACAAAGGATTTCAATGTGTTACACCATCATGGCCTTTTCACGAAGGAGATCCTTTACAGCTTCGAAACAAGCATCCAAACAACGAGCTGGGTAAACTCACACTGACTGATGTTGTTGGTTTTCATGCAAACATCATCAAGGAAATGGGGGAACCGCCAATTCTTATCGGTCATTCGATGGGAGGGCTTGTCGTACAACTTTTGCTCAATAATGGTTTGGGTGCGTGCGGAATTGCCATTGATCCTGCTCCTCCCGTTGGCGTATTTGCTGTCAGCTGGTCGTTCCTCAAAGCAAATCTCCCCACCATTAATCCGTTGAAAGGGAATGCACCGGATTTACTAACGTTTGAACGCTTCCAATACGCTTTTACCAATGGAATGACGATGGAAGAACAAAAAGCGGCATATGAAAAATATGTCGTTCCTGAATCACGTAATGTGCCGCGCAGTTCTACCATGAAAGCGGGCAGGGTAGATTTTTCAAAACCTCACAACCCTCTGTTGCTTATTGCCGGAGGGAACGATCACATCATACCGCCCGGATTAAATAAAAATAATTTCAAAAAATATAAAAATAAAAATTCCAGAACTGATTTTAAAGAATTTCCCGGCCGCACTCATTCCATCATCGTCCAAAAAAATTGGCAGGAAGTTGCGGAGTACACACTCAGCTGGATTCAGCATTTGTAAATAATGAAAGATCTTGAACGAGTCGGCGCATTTTTACATCACGTCAGCGGGATAGATGAAAAAGCGTTTGCGCTTTCCACACCGCATTGGCAATATAAGACTTTCAAAAAAGGAGAGTTTTATAACGAGTACCACAGCGTGTGCAAATATCTCGGCTTTGTTCTGGATGGACTTTTCAGAACGTATTATGTCGACACGGAATCCGGCGATGAAAAAAATATTTTCTTTTTCCCAAAAAACAACGTGGTTGTGGCATTCAAAAGTTTTCTCTCTCAAACTCCCTGCAATTATTACACTCAGGCAATGACTGACGCCAACGTTTTGATGATTCATATTACTGAACTGACGAACCTTTATAGGCAATCACATCAATGGGAGCATTTTGGAAGAGTTATTGCCGAAATCGCCTATAATTCAGCTATGGATCGAACCGAAGGATTTCTGTTTAAAACTCCGGAGGAGCGATACAAAGAGATGGTAAAAACCCAACCAGAAATTTGCGAGCAAGTTCCACTGTATCACCTTTCATCATATCTCGGCATTCAAGGACCTTCCCTGAGCCGCATTCGCAAAAGGATTTCGCGAAAATAATTCCTGCCGATTTTAACTTGGGTTAAAGAGTTTCTCGTGCCCATTCACGATCTTTGTGGTGTAAAAGTATTCCAATAAATATTTCATCGGAGAAAATTTATGAAATTCGGCAGTCCCCTTACAAAATATTTTAGAAGGTTCTCAATACTCTCTTTTTTCTTCTCTTTATTTGTCTTTTCAGGATGTTCGGCAGAAAAAAATTGTCTGTCACTCGGACCAACTTCGACGACGACCGACAAAGTTGCCTTTACGCCGTACAAAGTAAAAGCATCGGATTCAACATGCCTGCAAGCATATGAATGGAAGCCGCTCACAACGCCGATCCACGGCGCCGTGGTGATTATTCACGGAGTTCGCGACCATGCAACACGGTACAACGCTCTTGCAGAATCACTCAATACAATGGGATGTATTGTCTACGCACAAGATCATCGCGGACACGGGTATTCAGGCGGAGATAGACAGCGATTTGAGTCGATACCTCAGCTTGTTGAAGATGTTCGTCTTGCGGTGATGGAAGCAAAGAAACGAAATCCAAATGTTCCCGTCTTTTTATTCGGTCACAGTCTTGGCGGATTAACAGCGGCAACGTATGCGGTAATTCATCAAGATGAAATTTCGGGTGTGGTGTTAAGCGGTGCGCTGCTCAAACTTCCTCCGTTTGTCAACGGATTCCAAACTGGAGCTGCGCGGTTTTTTGGATTTCTTATTCCCGGATTGCACATTCAAGCAATTGACGACCAAGACTTTGTTCGCGATTCTTCTGCAAAAGCGGAAATTGCCCATGATCCGCTGATTGACCATGATAATTTACCGGCACGTTCTGCCGCCGCCGGTTTGAACGGGCTTGATGAAATTCAACAACGAATGGAAGAAATTACTTTACCTCTGCTCATTCTTCACGGCAAAGCGGATAAATCAACGAACAACGAAGGAAGCAAGGAATTGTATGCCCGTGCAAAAAGCACGGATAAGACGCTTCATCTTTATGACAACGCACAGCACGATTTAATGCACGAGCCGGAACACAATCAAGTCATTCAGGATATTACAACGTGGGTTGCTTCTCATCTTCCCAAAGTATCACAGTAAATTTTTGCTGTAAATCACTTTTGCTCCTAAACTCTGTTTGGGAGCAAAGGGTTAGGCAAAGTGGTGTAAGCCGAGCTTGTAAAACAAACATTCTCAATCTCTGATTGGGAGCGAGGTGAAAATAAAAAATCCGAAGGGAAGCAATTCTTCGGATTTTTTTGTTGTAAAACGGCGAGACACAGACAAAATAAATCTTACATCATTTGAAATACAGCAACTGCAAGCACAGCACCAACAATTGGAGCAACAACCGGTATCCATGCATATCCCCAATCGCTGTCTCTTTTGTTTGGTATGGGCAAAATAAAATGCATGATGCGCGGCCCCAAATCTCTTGCAGGATTAATTGCGTATCCAGTCGGTCCGCCAAGCGCCAATCCTATTCCAAGCACCAATAATGCGACAGGGAGTGCATCCAGTGCGCCTAAGCTAATTTTAGGCTCAACTATGTGCAATACTCCGGAGATTAAAACAAAAGTTCCAATCACTTCTGTTACGAAATTATAGAGTGGGCTGCGTATTTCCGGGCCGGTGCAAAACACTGCAAGTTTTAAATCTTTATTTTCCGTTACTTCAAAATGCTGCTTGTACGAAAGCCACACAAGGAAAGCACCGAACATGGCTCCAAGCATCTGAGCAAGAATATACATCGGCACAATATCCCATGAAATTTTATGCGCGAATGCCAATGCAATAGTGACAGCAGGATTAATGTGTGCACCGCTGACTGCAGCTACAGAATACACGCCGACAAATACTCCCATCGCCCAGCCAAAGGTAATCACGATCCAACCGCCGCTGTTTCCTTTTGTTTTGTTGAGCACAACATTGGCAACGACTCCATCGCCGAAGATGATGAGCAGTGCCGTGCCGATAAATTCGCCGAGAAAAGGTGTCATAAAATTTTATTGTTTGTGAATGAATAATGGTGAATTAATGAAATTTGTAAGCATCTTAAATGGATTTTTTGGGGAGGTAATGTTTTGCCAGCACAGTAAATTCTTCAACTTGTCGGCCTATCCACTTTTCATCTTTGTTCATTTCATTGGCAATTATTTTTGCCACAATAGGTGCAGATTCAATTGCGGCGTGCGCATCAAGCAGCAAAGCTCTTGTCCTTCGGCTCAAGGCATCGTCAACCGTCATGCACATTTCATTTCGTGCTGCCCATACAAATTCAGCTTTAACGAACGGCAACGACCGATGAATTTTTTCTCCCAGCAATGAATCATCCGTTATCATAGATTGAATTGCTGCTTCATCGTAACCGTAGTAAGAGAACGGTGCAGTGAAATCAACTTCTATCTTCCACCCATGAATTTTTAAATGCTGTGTCGTGCATGGTTTTTCTTCGATGCTGGTATGTTTCATGACAAGGTGAAGAACATCTTCCGCCATCTTTCTGTACGTTGTCCACTTCCCGCCGACAATGCTGACAAGATTTGAATCTGAGATTGTCACATGGTGCTCTCTCGACAAAGAGGCGGTTGATTCTGTCGTATCTTTCACCAGCGGGCGCAAGCCGGCGAAAATGCTGCGGATATCATTTTGCAACGGTTTTTTTGTCAAATATTTTCCGATATGATGCATGACGAAATCAACTTCGTCGTTCAACGCCACGGGCTCAGCCGAAACAGTATCAATCGGCGTGTCGGTAGTTCCGATAATTGTTTTATTGTGCCACGGTACGGCAAACAAGACACGGTTATCATCGGTATTCGGAATCATAATTGCCGTGGCCGACGGCAGGAATTCTTTATCAACAACAACGTGAATACCTTGACTTACCGTGACGATGGATGGTGCATCGGCATGATCCATTTTTAAAATTGAATTTGCGAAAACGCCCGTAGCATTGATAACTGTTTTTGCCTGTACTTCATAAGTTTTTTCTTCACCCATATCTGAAATTCCAACGCCGCAGATCTTTCCTTTTGTTTTCATCAGATGCTCAACACTCATGTAATTGACAAGTACGGCTCCGTGTTCTGCCGCAGTCATTGCAAGGTGAAGCGCCAATCGTGCATCATCAAATTGGCCGTCATAGTACAGAACGCCTCCTTGTAACCCTTCTGTCTGTAATGTCGGTGCACAGCGTACTGTTTCTTCCTTTGATAACATTTGAGTATGACCGAATCCCAAATCTCCGGCAAGCCAATCATACGCTTTTAATCCCATGCCATAAAAGGGAGTCTCCCACCATGTATAATTGGGAATGACAAACGATTGTTTCTTTACAAGATGCGGTGCATTGTGTAACAGCAATCCGCGTTCTTTCAATGCTTCTTTCACTAATGGAAAATTCCCTTGCCGAAGATACCGGACACCGCCATGAACTAATTTTGTACTACGCGACGATGTTCCTTTTGCAAAATCATATTTTTCTACCAACAATGTTTTTAATCCACGTGTCACGGCATCAACCGCAACACCTAAACCAGTCGCGCCGCCTCCGATGATACAGATATCCCATTCTTTTTCAGCTTGGATCCGGGAGATCATGTGTTGACGATTGAAGGTATTATTATTCACGATGATATTTTCAGCATTACGATGCCCATGCAATTGCCGCATTCACCGCTCTCTGCCATCCCTGCAAGAGCGTGTGAATTTTTACTTTTTCCATCTGCGGAGAAAACTTTTTATTGACTTGCCATTGCTCTTTAATGTCATCTATATTTTTCCAGTATCCAACAGCAAGTCCCGCTAAATATGCGGCACCGAGCGCCGTGGTTTCCGTAATGGTCGGCCGAACAACATTTACTCCAAGAATATCGGATTGAAATTGCATCAGTAAATTATTTGCTGTCGCCCCCCCATCCACACGCAGTTCAGCAATGCTGATTCCTGAATCGGCTTCCATTGCTTTCAGCACGTCGTACGTCTGATAGCAAATACTTTCCAGGGCAGCCCGCGCAATGTGCGCATCGGAAGAACCTCGTGTCAATCCAAATACAGAACCTCTTGCATGCTGATTCCAATGCGGTGCTCCTAACCCTGCAAATGCAGGAACAATATAGACGCCACCGTTGTCGGTAACAGTTTGTGCTAATCGTTCAACCTCGCTCGATGTTTTGATAATTTTAAAACTATCTCGTAGCCATTGAACAACAGCACCTGCAATAAAGACACTCCCTTCAAGCGCATATTCCGTTTTGCCGTTAACCTTCCACGCGATGGTGGTCAGCAAATTATTTTTTGAAGAGATTGCCTTCGTACCGGTATTCATCAACATAAAACATCCGGTACCATACGTATTTTTCACCATGCCGGGCTGTATGCAGAGCTGACCAAACAATGCTGCCTGCTGATCTCCGGCGATGCCTGCAATCGGAATTGGTGTCTCGGAAATTTTTTGTGTTGTTGTGCCATACATTTTGCTCGATGCTTCAACCTGCGGTAGAATATTTTTTGGAATGGCAAGGAGGTTTAACAATTCATCATCCCACTGACATGTGTGAATATTGAACAGCATTGTCCGCGAAGCATTCGAAACATCGGTAAGATGAATCGTGCCGCCGCTTAAATTCCATACCAACCACGAGTCAATGGTGCCGAAGGCAAGCTCGCCTTTTTCTGCTTTCGCCCGTGCACCTTTTACATTATCCAGAATCCATTTCAATTTTGTCCCGGAAAAATATGCGTCAATCACCAATCCTGTTTTTTGTTGAATCAATGTGCCGTGCCCCTTCGCTTTCAACTCATCACACAACGATGCGGTACGCCGGTCCTGCCACACGATGGCATTATAGATTGGTTTGCCAGTACTTCGTTCCCAGACAACCGTTGTTTCCCGTTGATTCGTAATACCAATACCCGCAATTTGTTTCATGGTGATGTTTGCTTGAGCGAGAACCTGGTTCATCGTGCCGAATTGTGTCGTCCATATTTCTTCCGCATCGTGCTCAACCCATCCGGGCTGCGGAAATATTTGACGAAATTCTTTTTGTGATGTGCTGACAATGCGGCCATGGTGGTCAAAGAGGATACTGCGGCTACTGGTGGTTCCCTGGTCTAATGCTAGAATGTATGTTGATGAAGAATTCATTGCTTTCTCGCTGTATACTCAAATAATAATGACATCGGAAATAAGAAACTGCAAAAATGGTATATCAAAGGCAAGATCGCAAAAAATCATCGGACCGCTGATTTTTTATAGGTATAGAAAACTGGAATAGTTCGTTGACAATTCTACAGAAGATATTGACATTGCAGAAAAATTCTTTTTAAAAAAAATAAGCGGTGATGGGGTTGGACAAAAAATGTGTTCGGTGAAAAGGCTTTTTTTACCGAAACGGCGGAACAACTTGTTCCGCCTCATCGATCCGGTAAATGAATCTACGTCGGCACCATATCAATTGTTGCTTTCATGCGATATATTGACTGATGAGTAATTATGATTTTAATTGTGCCATGACCGTAGGCCAATCTTCAAGATGGAAGACACTTTTTATTTTTCCGTTTTCAACGGTGTGAATGTCTATTGAGACGCTGTTGAAAGATTTTTTTCCGTCTGTCATCACTCCCATAAAATCACCTTTGGGTGACCCGCTGAACGTGCTTCGCACAACCACTTTGTTGCCATCCTGTAAAATTTCCTGCGGTTCCCATTTAAGATTCGGAATTAACTTCCAGAAAAATTGAATTTGGCCGATTATTACCCCTTTTCCTTTTGTTTCGCTGGCATTGATAGATTGAAAATCGTCCGCCAACAAATTACCCATCACTTTGGCTACATCGGTACGGTTGTTTACCGTCAAGCAATCCGTGTAGAAAGTTTTAACAATGGCTTTGATATCGTTCATAGTTTTTCCTTTGTGATAAATTGTGAATGATAGTAACGATATAAAAATAATACTACCACACCTCTTTAAAAAGGTACATTTCATCCTTACGGCGATACTTTTATGCCGTCCGTGGCGGAAGAAAAAATTGAAGGCTAGTGACGCAGGTATGATTCCCTGAAATCAACGGGGGTTTGAGAAGTGTGTTTGCGAAAATATTTGATAAAATTTGTCGGCTCATCGAATCCGATCGCAAAAGCAATTTCTTTAATGCTGTTGGATGTATGTGTCAGCAGCCGTTTGGCTTCTAATAAAATTCTTTCATCAATCATTTGCTTTGGTGTTTTGCCAAGCACGATGGTCGTTGCGCGATTCAATCGTTTTTCTGAAACAGTCAGTTTATCGGCATAAGCGGCGACAGATTTCAGATGGTGAAATTGTTCATCCAGAAGATCTTTGAACAGCAGCGTGTAATCAAGATCAGCCCCTTTTTTAAATTCCACGAATCCCTCCTCCCGCTTCTTTCGTTCCGCCTTCAATAAAAGATTATGAAGCATGTTTTTCACAATCTGATGTTGATTGGCATCGATCGGAAGTTGAAGTTCATTATCGAGTTCATTGAAGAGTTTTAAAAATTCGGTATATGATTTTCCGAGCCGCATGTTTGTCACTGCAAGCAGATCGTTGAAAACGATTGTCCTGCGTAAAAAATTTTTATCGTTTTCTGTGACACAGAAAAATTCGTCCGTAAAGATCAATACCTTGCCGGTATACCGTGATGATTTATCAAACAGATGCACGTTGTCTTTGTTGATAAACAGCATGGAATACGGCCGCACTTTCACGGAATTGAAATCTACCATATGTTTCGGCGTGCATTGATCGAACAAAAAGATGTGGTAAAAATTCGTACGATGCGAAATGTAGATTATGTTGCCGTACATTTTTATCAATTTCGCCAGATCGACCATTTCAATCTGCAGCGGAAGATTTTTATTAAATAAATATTTTGGTATCTCTTGTTTCATCGGCAGGAAATTTCACGGTTAATTTTTCCCCAAATTCATTTTGGAATCGGGATAAAAGAAACTGCGAAAAGGGAAAATAAAATGCAAGATTGAAGAATGAATCAATCCCTGATGAAAAAAGCCCCGCTCATCGCAGGGCTTCTCGTAGAAAATAAAAGTACTGTTTATAAAAACATTCCTCCCGAAATTTCTATTCGCTGAGCATTGATCCATTTTGCATCATCCGTGCAGAGGAACGCAACGACACTTCCGATGTCATCAACGCTGCCGACGCGTCCAAGGGCGGTTTGGCTTGCCAGAAACGATTTCATCTGCGGATTGTTCCGGATGGAAGCGTTATTGAAATCCGTTTCTATCGCTCCGGGCGCAACAACATTCGCACGGATTCCTCGCGATCCGAATTCTTTTGCTGCATATTTCATAAAAACTTCCACCGCTCCTTTCATCGACGAGTATGCGGAGTACCCGGGAACGCAGAACCGTGTTGTGCCAGACGAGATAAAGACGATTCCTCCGTTATTGTTTATTAGCGGAAGAGACTTTTGCGTTAAAAAATACACTCCTTTGAAGTGAATATTCATCAGCATATCGAACGCTTCTTCCGTCATGTTCGGTATAGGAATTGTCGCACCAACGCCCGCATTATTGATCAAGAAATCGAATCGTTCGGTATTCCATTTTGTCCGCAGTGTTTCAGACAACCGGCTGATAAACGTATCGAACGATGCGATGGTGGAAACATCGAACTGCAGCGCTGCCGCTTTTTGCTTCGTCTGCTCAATCTGTGTCACTATTTTTTCTGCTTCTTCTTTGTTCGTATGGTATGTCAGGATCACGTCGATCCCTTTTTTTGCCAGCGAAAGGGCCATATCTTTGCCAAGCCCGCGACTTCCGCCCGTGACTAATGCTATTGGTGCTGCCATAATGTTTTTCCTAGTGGGTTGTGTGTGTGATTCGTGATTGATGATAACAAATATACAGCGGTGGTTTCGGTTTCGTATGGTGAGAACTTCAGTTTTTATTGATGGGCATCTCGGAATTGTTTTGGGGTTTTCCCTTCAAAATGTTTGAAGAACTTTGAAAAGTTGGAAGGATCGAACGTCAACTGCCGCGCAATCTCCGCAATGGGATGGTTGGTGGTAAGAATCATTTCTTTTGCGATATACATCAGTTTCTCTTCGTACACATCGCACGGAGATTTGCCCAACACATCCTTGATAGTGTTGCTTAGGTGAACGGGATGAATATGCAGAAGGCGGGCGATATCCTGGACCTCGAATGTATGTTCCGCCTTCCCATCCTTCAATTCCTGAAGATGTTTTTCCAGTTCAAGCATGAAGTGCTCTGTTATTTCGTTGGGTCTATTCATGGATTAGTGGACGATGTACTTGGTGTATTATTGTATGCTGAGTTAATAAACCAAACGTTTCCAATCTTGGATTGAAGATCAGATGATAATTCTACCCCATCCGTTGCCTCATTTTATATGAATTGTGTATATTTCATCAGGGGGAAATAACAAACGATGAATATTCAAAGGAATAGAAGAAATGAAACACGGATTCTTTGTGGCGACAATGCTTTTCCTGACAACGGCACATTTGTTTGCGCAAGTCAGTCCTGCCAACAATATCATCGGTGTTGATATCACGCTTCCTCAGGATTCTACCTATACATTCACCACCGCCTTCACTCAATGCTACGGATTAGGCATGAGGGAAATCGGACTGCACCTGCCGTGGGCATTTGTTGAAACAGCTCCCGGAAAATTTGATTTCACATGGCTCGACTTCGCCAATATCTATTACCCGCACAACGGCATCTTCAACATCCCGGTCGATTTAAACATCGATCCGATTGAAACCAATCAGCGCTCCATGCCGTCCGATATTGCCCCGTTGGCCTTCGATGATTCGACTGTTATCAAGCGATTTAAAATTTTATTGGACAGCCTCTTCGCTCATATTCCTGACATTCAATTGTCGTCGCTGGTAATCGGTTCGGAAGTTGATGCGTACCTTAAATCTGATTCGGTGCAATGGCGGCAGTACACAAAATTTTATTCTATCGTTTCAGCCTACGCAAAAACAAAACGTGCCGGATTAAAAGTTTCATGCGAAGCTCAGCATCAAGGACTAACAACCTATGCGAAGCAGTATTTGCAAACGTTGAATGGATTCTCAGATTACATCGGCGTGTCGTACTTTCCTCTGCAAGGCGATTTTACTGCCAGGCCTGTTTCCACAGTCATCATCGATTTTGCCGATGTGGTCGCGTTGTATCCTTCGAAACCAATTTACTTTTATCAATTAGGATATCCATCCAGCGTGCGATGCAAAAGTTCCGAAGAACAGCAGAGGCAGTTTATTCAACGAGTCTTTACAACATGGGATACGTACGCATCAAAAATTACAATGATAGACTTTACATGGATGCACGACTATTCACCAGCCGCCGTAGATTATTGGGGAACATTTTATGGATTGAAGGACAGTGTTTTTCTTAGTTTTCTAGGGTCAATCGGATTGCGCTCGTACTCAGGAAGCGGAACAAACAAATCTGCTTTTAATGAACTTATCTGCCAGACAAAACAGCGGGGATTTAATTCGCTTTCTTGTTTAACAGGTGTTGCCGATGTTACAGATGGCTCGTCGTCATCGGATGCTGTGTATCCCAATCCTGCCAGCTCACAAATTTCATTCTCGTTGCACGACAGACAAATTAAAAATTATACTGTGAAAATATTTAACATCCTTGGGCAGGAGGTGTTCAGCGCGCGGTATGAAAATAATTTTTCTGCCAACACAATTTCCCTCTCCCACCTTCCGACCGGCATTTATTTCTTTCGAATCACGAACAATGGACAGACGATGCACAATCAGAAAATGGTCATTATAAAACAGTAACGTTGGTCTTTTTATCGAATGAATATGTATCTTAGACGAAACAATAACAGGATCTATATATGAAATTCTTCTTCTCCTCCCCGTGCATTTACTTACTCGTTCTTCTTTTTACTGGCTTTAATTATGCTCAGCCAAAGATTCAATTAGACAAAACAAAAATTGAACTGGGAACCATATACCAGGGCGAAATCAAAATTATTCAGCTGATCGTAAGCAACACCGGCACAACACCGCTGGTCATTACGCGTGTTCAGCCTTCATGCGGATGCACCTCGGTAAAAAATATTGTGCAGCCGATTGCACCAAGCGCGAGTGATACAATAAAAGTATCATTTAACTCATTGGGATTTGAAGGAACAATTCATAAATCGGTTTCGATACAATCGAACGATTCTGTCAAACCGTACATTGAAGCCATGTTCACGGGAAGCGTCGCGTCGGAATTAGAGACCGTGCCGAAAATGCAGATCATTAACTTTGGTACACCGTGGGGAAGTGCGGACTCTTCCACATCGCTTCTATTTAAAAATACATCCAACGAATCGTTGACTCTGTTAGAAGTATCGTGCGCCGATTCGACCGTGCGCGCGCAGATCGGACACGGCCGCGCGAAGCAGGTGAAACCGCAAGACACAGTACGAGTCTCTTTCACCATCACTCCGCGCTCACCATGGTCTGTCAATAATACGTTTTATGTCATAACAACCAGCCCGCGTCAGCCCCGCGTACCGTTTAGATTCATGTACGGAGGACGATGAATGATCTTATAAAACATTATCATCAAACTTATAGTTTTTTCTCCACCACAAAGTACGTTCTCATGAATCCTTTTCCTTTTACTTCAATCGTTCCCCGGTCTTCAAAAACATATTGATCGCGGAGTTTGTTATACACGCTTTCGGTCACATGTATTCTGCTCGGTTCGCCATGAGACTCCATTCGAGATGCCGTGTTGACTACGTCGCCCCACAGGTCATAAATAAATTTTTTCCTTCCAATCACACCGGCAACAACTTCACCGGTATTGATGCCGATACGGACGCGTACATCAAAATGACGCTCGCGGTTGAACTTCTCCATCACACCAATCATTTCAAATGCCATCGCTACCGTCTCTTCACAATGACGGCTGTTGAGAAGCGGAATCCCTCCCACCGCCATGTAACAGTCGCCGATTGTTTTTATTTTTTCCAGATGGTATTTTTCCGTGAGTGCGTCAAACTGTGTAAAGATGTTGTTGAGAATTTTCACCAACTCATCGGCAGGGGTTGATGCCGAAAGTTTTGTGAATCCGGCAATGTCGGCAAATAAAATTGTCGCTTCCGAAAAACGGTCGGCAATGGTTTCTTCTTTGTCTTTTAACCGCTGCGCAATGCTCGGCGGAAGTACATTGAGCAGTAGTTGTTCAGACTTATCCCGTTCGATTTCAATAATGCGGTTTGCTTCCTGTAATTGAGTATTCTTGTCGCGCAGCGCCGCTTCGGAACGTTTTTTCAACCGATACCGATTGAATAATACAAAGGCGAGGATGCTCAGCAGAAGAATTCCGCCGATAAATGAATTCTGCAGAATTTTCTGACGCGCCAACTCCAGATTTTGAATTTCTTTTTCCTTCTTCAGTAACTGAATCTCTTTTTCTTTTTTCTCTGTTTCATATTTAGTCTGCATCTCCGCAATTTGTGTCGTCATTTCTTTGTTAAGCAACGTATCTTTTAACTGTGAATACTGTTCAAGGTAACGAAGTGCTTGTTTATACTTCCCCTGCTGCGATAACATTCCAGAAAGATTGCCGAGCGCTGTCATTTCAATTTCTTTGTCGCCTAGTTTCGAAGCTAGTCGCATTGCTTCTTGTGTGCGAACAACGGCAGCCGCCAATTCATTACGCTGTTGATAAATAACGCCGATGTTCAGCAACGTCAGGGCTTCGCCTCTTTGGTCGCCAATGGCTCTCTTCAATTCTAACGATTTCGAAAAAAAATCCAGCGCCTTTTTCTGTTCACCTTGACCTTGATAAATATTTGCAAGATTGTTGTACGCAGCGGCCAGACCGAACCGATCGTTTGTCTCCACCAGCAGATCAATCAGTGTTTCGTACGTGTCGGCTGCTTCTTTATTCTTTTTTAGATCGTTAAATGTCATCGCAATATTTTGCAGGACAGCGGCAATTTGTTGTTTATCTCCCAGCGCTTCGGCAATGGGTTTTGCCCGCTGCAAATATTGCAATGCGATCTCCGGATTTCCCATGGTCTTGTAAATTGAACCGATGACATTGAGTGTCGCCACCACGGCATAGCGCCGTTCATTTTTTTCTAAGAGAGGAAGAGCTTGAAATGAATATTCGAGTGCGGTTTGATATTTTCCCTGACGGAAAAAAATACTGGCAATGTTGCTTTTGGTTTCCGCGCTACCGACTGAATCGTGCAGTGCATCCATAATACGGACCGCTTTGAAACTATATTCCAGCGAACGTTCGTACTCTCCTTTGAAAATGTACACCACGCCGATGTTGTTCAATGACGAAACGATGTCTGTGCTGTCGTGAATTTGTTCCAGGATGGCAAGCGCCTGTTCGTAGTAGCTTATCGCTGTCGGATAATCACCCTGGGTGTCGTAAAGAATGCCGATGTTATTCAGCGTTCCTGAAGCACCGTGCAGATCGTTCAGGCTTTTCCGAATCTCCAGAGCTCTCTTCAGCATCGCCACTCCTTTGGTGTAATCTCCCAGGTAGGCAATAACTAGCCCGTGAATATTAAGCGC
>JAQUOA010000248.1 GCA_028749215.1 Bacteroidota bacterium | reverse complement strand
TGTGTGCCGGCATTGAATGCAATCATTTCATCTTCTGCCAAACTATCGGCAACAATCACATCCATATTGTAGAAAAGACCGAACGGCGGCATTGCTCCAAGTTCGCATTCCGGGAAACGATCTTTAAATTCATATTCACCCGCAAGTTCTATACTGTTTGCGTTTAATAAAGATCGCAGCAGATGAAGATTAATCATATGCGATGCAGGAAGCACTGCCATCGTCATTTTTCCATCAACATTCACAATTACCGTTTTGGCAAGTTCTTTGCCCGGAATAGAAGCCAGTGCTGCAATCTCCAGAGTTGTGTACGCCGGTGAGTGAGTGATGACCGTGTACTTTATCTTCTGGTTGTCGAGAAAACCTTTCAATCGTTGCAGAACCATAATAGCCTCCTTTCAAATTAATAAATCCTCAGCACAAGAGAGAGCCTATAAAACACAAAAACCTCTTTCATCCCGCTTAGTGGAAATTTAGAGGTTTTGTTAAATCGCGAGAGTAGCTTCATAAGCTTTCTCCGATTCTGATTAATGAACTATCTTAATAGCAAATTAAGAGCCTTTGAAACGAATAGCAACAGAAATAATCACTCTTTTTCGACAATCATACGCCGTGCCTGCCAAGAAGCCGATTCTTCCCAGGAATTTCTGGATGATTGTGCAAGTTGGTTGACGGCTACTAGTATCATTATTTGTGCATCTGCCAGAATTTTTTTGGTTGAGAAGTTCTTCGAATCCAATGCGTAATTTGCTTCTACTAATTTCTGGTAAAATAATGTATATCGAGTTTTTACATGATCCATCGAAGCCTGCCATCTCGACCGGATCTGATCAAGACGTTTGTTCGCAAGGGCAATATGCTTATTTGCTGATCGTAATTTTACCTCTTTTACTTTTGCCGGGTCGGGCGCGCTCATTTCACCGGAACTGATCTGAGGAAGTTTAGCAATTTCTGCTGTTTCAACGGAGTCTATTTCTTCGTGCGATTTTTGATATTGCTCAACCAAGTTATTCTCTTCCCGTTGATCGGAGGTAGATCGTTGAAATTCATTTTGAGTATCGTTATAGATTTTCTGCCATTCATCCAATGCAGCGCGAATAGGGGGCGGGTCCATGACAGCACCGGAACCTGGTGCGGACTTCATCATTTCCATCGCCATTTTCATTTTTTCTTCTTTGGTCATCGACTTCATTTTCTTTTTCATTTCGGGATCATTCATTTTCTTGGCGGTTTCAGCAGAATATCCCGGTGCCGCAGTTTCTATCGTTGCTTTAGGTTGAGATTTAAATTTCTCTTCAACTTGTGATATCTCTTTTTCAATAGATAAAAATATTTTTTCAGCACTGCAGGATGGCTCGTTATTGTCGATCTCCGTACTCACCTGAGCAAAACTTTCTTTGACGGATGACGGGGGAGAGGGAATTTTATCAAGCATTTGCATCAAATCTTTTTTAACTGGGACTTGAGCTGAGAGGTAACATACAGTGATTGACAGGAGGATGATCGTTAAAACGGTTCTCATTGAATAACTCCTTTCGATTATGTTGTTGCGGAGTGACTCATTATCCGGGTAAGACAAGAAAAAGCCCGTCATTCAACGGGCTTTGATATTTTCTAAAATTTATTTTTTACTCTTCACTTCACTGCCGTTACCTATATTCAAAAACGGTTTCAGCATTTCCATCGGTAAGGGGAAAATTACTGTTGAACTGTTTTCCGAGGCAATTTCCGTCAACGTTTGCAAGTATCGTAATTGAAGCGCGATCGGATTTCTATTGATCACCTCAGCTGCTTCACCTAATTTTACGCTTGCCTGCAATTCACCTTCAGCGTGAACAACCTTGGCGCGGCGTTCGCGCTCTGCTTCTGCCTGTTTCGCCATGGCACGCTGCATTTCGGGCGGTAGATCAATTTGTTTTACTTCCACATTGGTCACCTTAATTCCCCACGGCTCGGTATGTTGATCAATAATTTCCTGCAATTCGCGGTTGATCTTATCGCGCTGAGCGAGTAACTCATCCAACTCAGATTGTCCAAGAATACTACGCAAGGTGGTCTGGGCTAACTGCGATGTGGCATAGATATAATTTTCTACGCTCACAATGGCTTTATCCGGCTGAACAACGCGGAAATAGACAACTGCATTCACTTTAATCGACACGTTATCTTTGGTGATGACATCCTGCGGAGGAACATCGAGTACCACCGTGCGCAAGCTGACTTTCACCATGCGATCCACTATGGGAATAAGGATGATCAGGCCGGGACCTTTGACGGCAATTAAACGGCCGAGACGAAAGATGACGCCCCGTTCATACTCCGACAAAATTTTGATGGCGTTGAAGAAAAAGAACGCCGCAAAAAAGACAACAAGCACTAAACCAAATAATGACTCACCCATACCGTAATTCCTTTCTTATTTTATGAACGAACTTTAAGCAGCAATCCGTGAACTTCAACAACAACAATTTTAGAATTTTTCTTTATCTCGCCTGAAACACTTTCCGCTTTCCATAATTCTCCCTGTACTTTCACTTCGCCCCTTGGAGTAAGATTTGAAACGGCAATGCCTTCCGTTCCAATCATTCCTTCCTGACCGGTCTGAGTTTTCCTTCGCTGCGCCTTGATTCCTGCTCCAACTACAAAAATGAAAAACAATGCTGTTGTTACGACAAGTGGAATAATGACTGTCAGCGATACTTTTACGTACTCTAATGTATTATCAGTTTGGAAGAGCATGATGGAGCCGAAAAAGAGCGCTGTAATTCCGCCGATGGAAAGCAATCCGTAGCTTGTGATTTTTATTTCCAACAAAAATAAAATGATACCGACAATAATCAGTGCGAGTCCCGCGTAATTAATCGGCAGGGTGTGCATAGAATAGAGCGCAAGGATGATGGCGATTGCTCCGGCAATTCCCGGAAAGATTGAGCCGGGATTGTAAAGTTCAAAGAACAATCCGTAGATACCGATGAGAAATAAAATGTATGAGACATTCGGATCGCTCATCACATTCAACAGTTCATACTGCCAATTCATTTCATCCTGCACAACGGCGGCACCCTTCGTGGCAAGTTTCACCGTATCTTTTTCCATTGGTATTGCCCAGCCATCGAGCGAATCGAGAAGGGCAGCTCTGTTAGAAGCAATAAAGTCAACAACATTTTTTTCGAGTGCTTCTGTTTCGGTGATGGAGACACTTTTGCGAACCGCTTCTTCAGCCCATTTCACATTGCGGTTTCGTTTTTCTGAAATAGAACGGATGAACGCCGCGGCATCGTTCGTTACTTTACCGGACATCACCGAATCCATTTCACCCTGCGAGCTGACAGGATGCGCCGCACCGATGTTTGTTCCCGGTGCCATCACGGCAACGTGCGCGGCAAGTGTAATAAATACGCCTGCCGACGCAGCTTGCCCGCCTTGCGGTGAAACGTAGATCACTATCGGAATTTTAGACGTTAGAAACTCTGATACAATATTACGTGTTGATTTCAGTAAGCCGCCCGGTGTATTTAATTCTACAATAACACACTGTGCGTTTTCTTGCGCTGCCCGTTTAATCCCGTCATGAATGTAATCCGATGTGGCTGGATTAATGCTTCCGTCGATCTTTAAAATGTGGATGGGGCCGGTTTGAGCATTCAGTTGGAAAGAAAAAAGGAGCAGTGCGGCGAGAGTGAAGATATATTTTTTCATAGGTCAGCGTGGTATGTATAGCCAATGTAACAAAATGTCGGTGGAAAACAAAGACGGAAAGCCTTATTTCACCGAGGAAATTCAAGCCTTTTCGCTCGCATTTATTGCAACCGTAATTGAAAAGACTTACATTCAAACATCGTGAACTGCAAAACATTTAAATTCTAAAAGGAAACCCAATGGAAGAAGAAAAGAAAGAACCGCAATCAGTCCAACCTGTCATCG
>JAQUOA010000247.1 GCA_028749215.1 Bacteroidota bacterium | reverse complement strand
GAAGAAATTCTTTGCGCGCTCGGTCGATGGCAACAGTCATTTCTCTGTACATATCAATAATATCCATGCCGTTCACCGCACCGCGCGCCATTTCATAACCGGCAGCTTTTTCAAAAAGATCATCGCCCGCCATGGCGCGGGAAATTGCTGTTCCCATTCCGTAACCATTATTTTCACAAATAAAGATGACGGGGAGTTTCCACAATTGTGCCATGTTCAACACTTCGTGAAACACACCTTGGTTGGTTGATGCTTCACCCATAAAACAAATCGTCACAGAATCTTTCCCTTGATACTTCGTTGCGAATGCAGTGCCCGTAGCAAGCGGCGGATGTCCGCCAACAATTCCCCATCCTCCCATAAAACCTTTTGATAGATCATAGAAGTGCATGGATCCTCCAATGCCTTTGGACACGCCGGTAACTTTACCGAATAGTTCCGCCATACATTCTTTCGGCGTCAATCCTCGCGCAATGGCTTGCCCATGATCGCGGTATGCCGTAAAGATAAAATCGTCGCTGCGAAGAGCAGTTATTGCACCAACGCCTGTTGCTTCTTGTCCGATATACAAATGGCAGAAGCCGCCGATTTTTCCTTTGCCATACTCCTGTGCTGCCCGTTCTTCAAATCTGCGGATGAGAAGCATATCGCGGTACATTTTGATGAGTTTTTCGTTGGAAAGATTTAAATCATTCCAACGCGGTATTTGTTTTGTTGAATTTGTCTTTTCTTTTTTCATTGTTGCTGTTTCCATAGTTCCTCAAATAAATAATAATACTACACTTGTTCCGCTGCGTGATACGAACTTCGTACCAGCGGTCCTGATTCCACAAAACGGAATCCCATCGCCAAGCCTTTTTCTTTAATCAATTTAAATTCATCGGGATGAACAAACCGCTCAACGGGTAAATGATTTTTTGTCGGCTGTAAATATTGGCCGATCGTAAGGATATCCAAATTCACAGCGCGAAGATCACCCATGGTTTCGATTACTTCTTCGAACGTTTCACCCAGGCCAACCATCATTCCGGATTTTGTTGTGAAGCCTTGGTTCTTTGCCCGTTCAAGAAGTTCAAGAGAGCGATGAAAATGTGCCTGAGGGCGAACTGTCCGATACAATCGCGGAACTGTTTCAATATTATGATTCAACACATCGGGCTGAGCATGAAGAACGACATTCAATGCCTCTTCACTTCCCATAAAATCTGGGATTAAAACTTCTACGCGACATTGCGGCAGCCGCTTACGAATTTCAAGAATAGTGTTGCCAAAAATATGCGCGCCGCCATCATACAATTCATCACGATTCACGGATGTAATTACCGCATGATGCAATTTCATCAGTTCCACTGCTTCGGCAACGCGGCGCGGTTCATCTTCATCCACAACATGCATTTTCCCTGTTTTCACATTGCAGAATCCGCAACTGCGTGTGCACGTATCGCCAAGAATCATAAATGTCGCCGTGCCTGAATTCCAACACTCTCCCATGTTAGGGCAACGCGCTTCTTGGCACACGGTGTTGAGTTTTCGTCCGTCAATTAATTGACGAAGACGAGAATAATTTTCTCCACCCGGGACACGCGCTTTCAACCACTCCGGTTTGCGGGTAACAACTGGTGTTTCCGAAGGTTTTGATTGAATTGGTATTTCTTGAATTAAAATTTCCATGTTTATATAGCCTGATTTACGTCAAAATTTTCTAGGTAGAAAACTACTTTCTGCATAAACATTCCACCGAGTGCACCATCAATAATGCGATGATCGTACGACATTGAAATGTACACCATCGAACGAATGGCAATCGCATCATCAATCACCACAGGACGCTTTTTAATTGCACCGATGCCAAGAATGGCAACCTGTGGCTGATTGATGATAGGGAATCCGTACAGATTTCCAAACCCACCGGGATTGGTAACCGTAAACGTTCCACCTGTCACCTCATCGGGCATCAATTTCTTACTGCGAGCACGCGTTGCAAGATCATTTAACACGCGGGCAATTCCCGCAAGATTTTTTGACTCCGCATTTTTAATCACAGGAACAATCAAGCCGTTGTCCAACGCGACGGCAACTCCAATATTAATTTCTTTGCGAATGATGATCGAATCCCCTTCCACGGAAGAATTGAGCATCGGATAATCTTTGATAGCCTTCACCACAGCTTCAAGGAAGAATGGCGTGTATGTTAGTTTAAATCCTTCACGTTTTTCGAATGCAGATTTATTCTTTTCACGGAATGCCACGATTTTTGAAAGGTCAGCTTCGGATAATGAACCGACGTGAGCGGAGGTATGTTTGCTGCGCACCATGTGTTCGGCAATTGCTTTCCGCATCGTGTCCATTTTAATCACTTCAACTTTACCGGATGTAAAAGAATGTGTCGGTGCAGATAACGGAGCTTTGAATGCCGGTGCTGCGACAGAAGCTCGTCCGCTTTTTTTACTTTCAACATACGATAGAATATCTTTTTTGCTGACCCGCCCGCCTTCTCCGGTACCGGAAAGAGTCTCCAATTCAGATAAAGAAATTCCTTCCGTCCGAGCAATATTTAAAACTAACGGAGAATAAAATCTGTCTGAACCAATCGGTTCTTGAGTTAACGAAGGAGCTGGTGTCGGTGATGGTATTGCAATAGGTTCAAGGGAATGAATTGGAGCAGATGCTGGGGCAACCGACGGCACTGAAGGTGCAATAGTTGCATTCACATCAGAATTGATGCGGGCAATAATTGTATGCACCGCGACTGTCGTCGTTTCGGGAAATAAAATTTCAGCCAGCACGCCCGCCGATGGCGATGGAATTTCGGAATCAACTTTGTCGGTGCTGATTTCAAGAAGAGTTTCGTCTTTGGCGATTTTGTCGCCAATTTTTTTATGCCATTTGGAGATTGTTCCTTCGGCAATGCTTTCGCCCATTTGAGGCATGACAACGTCAACTAAAGCCATGATAAAAATTCTCTCTTTTTTGAAAAGTATGTTTAAAAATAAAATCTACAATCTAATATCGTGCTAACTCTCTAATCTTCTCTACCATCTTCTGTGTGTTCGGTAAAAAATATTCTTCCAGCGTCGGACTGTATGGTGTAGGAATATCGAGTGCACCAAATCGTTTCACCGGTGCGTCAAGAAATTCAAAAACTTCTTCTGCAATAATTGCTGCAAGCTCACCGCCAATTCCACCCGTCAAATTATCTTCGTGCGCAATTAATACCTTCCCCGTCTTCTTCACCGATGCAACAATCAATTCTTTATCGAGAGGCATCAGCGTTCGCAAATCAACAACTTCAACGCTGACGCCATCTTCCCTTTCTACAATTTCTGCCGCCTCAAGTGCTTGATGGACAGTAGCACCGTATGTAATCACCGAAAGATTGTTCCCCTCTCTCTTTACATCTCCTTTTCCAATCTCCACCAAATATTCTTCATCCCGAACTTCACCTTTAATGTGCCGATACAAACGTTTGTGTTCAAAATAGAGCACCGGGTTGTTGTCACGAACTGCTGCTTTAATCAAACCTTTCGCATCGAACGGTGTAGACGGTGCAACAATTTTAAATCCAGGTTGATGGAAAAACCATGATTCAGGATTCCGTGAATGAAACGGTCCTCCATGAATTCCGGCTCCGCTTGGCAGACGAACAACCATCGGACATGGAACATGCCAGCGATAATTGATTGATGCCGTATTATTCACCAACTGACTGAAACACGTTGAGACAAAATCAGCAAATTGAATTTCTGCTACCGGTCTCATACCTACAACAGCGGCACCTGTCGCCGCACCAATAATTGCTGTCTCCGCAAGCACTGTATCTATAACTCGATCTTTGCCAAAGTGTTTCAGAAAATTTTTTGTAACTTTGAACGCTCCGCCAAACTCTCCTATATCTTCACCAAGAAGAAATACGGACGGATCTCGTTCCATTTCTTCCCACAACCCCT
>JAQUOA010000048.1 GCA_028749215.1 Bacteroidota bacterium | reverse complement strand
AATATTTTATGTATTTCTTCACGCCGGAATCCCACCACTTGTAATTCCCTTCGTTCACGCTGTAAATTTTTCCGCGTTTTGGAATTTGAATGTTTTCGTGTGAAAGAAGAAACTCGCCGATGCTCGGATCCAGCGTAAAACCATGAACGCCGTCGCCCGTGGTGTACACTAACATCGTGCTCGATCCGTACACAACATAGCCCGCGGCAATTTGTTTATATCCGGGTTGAATGCAATCTTCCAGTGTTCCGTCTCCATTCGGAGTAATACGACGATATAATGAAAATATTGTCCCAATACTCACGTTGGCGTCGATATTTGAGGAGCCGTCTAAAGGATCGTACAGGAGGACATATTTTCCTTTCGGATAATTGGTAGGAATTTTTAAAATCTCTTCATGCTCTTCCGAACCCATGACGCATAAATGACCCGTGTGATCCATCGCTTTGTAGATAACATCATCGGCAAGAACATCCAACTTTTTTACCTGATCGCCGTGAATATTTTCCGTTCCGGTAGCTCCGAGAATATTCACCAGTCCCGCTTTGCGCACTTCGCGCCAAATAATTTTGATTGCCAGAGAAAGATCGCGCAGGATGTTGGAGAAATTTCCGGTCGCACCGGGGTGTGAACGCTCGCCTTCAATGATGTGACGTTCGAGCGTTACAATTTTATGATGTGCCATTCAAATAAGCTCCTCAATTTGAATTGAATAATTTTAATTGAGGAAAAATTAGAGAAATCGGAATGAAGAAACAAGGAAGAAAGACGATCACTCTTTTTTAAAAAATACTGTCCATAATTCTCTGTGACTCAGTGTCTCTGTGGTTAATTACCGTAAAATCGGCAACATTTATCAATTGAAAAGTGTCGACGAAATACTTGCTCGAATCACATTCAGATTGTTCGATGTATGAACAACATCAACTCGGAATAAATCAAAAATATTGCCGACGCCAATGTATCCTTCCCAATACGGCTTCCATTTGTCTTGAATGGCATAATAGGATGTCGTATTCCAAACATTCGCAATACTACCGCCGGTAATTATTTGAAGCCCTGTTTCTTCAATCTTCTTCATCCCGATAAAAGTAAAGGGAAGTGTTTGCCAATTATGTTCGGCTTGAAGAGCGATAAATTTATCACCTACAAGATCGTAATACTTCATCCCTTTTAAAACTCCGACCGGCGCATACAACGAAAGAGCGGATGACGGTGTTAAAAGATGTTGAATGCCATATGTTCCATTAATGTACCCTCCTTCAACCAATAACAATACGTACGGCGGGTTAAACATTGTTGAATACATTGTCTTCATGCGGGTTTCTGCGGAAATAAAATATCGGTCATACTCAAAATCGCTTTGCAATGACGACAATGAAAACTCGGCATCAAAAACAATTCTGGTATCGGAGTGAATGAGAAAAGGAATTGGCGAAACCGGTTCAAACCCAAACTGGAACCGCAGAACATTGTTCTTCCCTTCTTTAATGGAGTGATTGATCGGCTGGTTCTTTTTTATCAACGCAACATTAGAATTTTTTTGGATCGATTTCTCATCTTCCGATGAAAAATACAATTTCATGAACAAACTGTCAGTAAAATATTTATGCACACCAATATTAAATCCGGAAGAGTGCATATAGTGGTAATAATCGTCACCAGTAATTGAAAACAGCATTGAATTTACAGTTTTAGAAATAAATCGGGATGGCTGCCATGGTTGAATGGTGTTCCACACATTGACATCCAGCCTGTCCAAATGATCATCGCCCAAATTATATCCTCCGCCAATTTTCCATTCAATTTTTTTTGCTCCCGTTGCATACGCAATCTCTCCGTTGTAAAATATTGGAGAATCCATTTCATCCACATTGGACCATAACCCGGGCGTTACTCCTTCAACCCGATTATTTTGTGTCAAAATATGGTTTAGAGCAAATAATACTGTTTTCAAGGCACTACCACTATCTGAAACTGAGTTTAGCGATGCCAAGGCGCCTTTCGGTTTCATAAGTTTTTCCATCGTTTGCGTGCTGTCTAATTCGGCAAAGGCTATTTTTTCTCTGGCAGTAAGCACCAAAGGTCGGAGCGTATCCATCACGACCGATTGAATTTCTTGCGGAGGAATTGAAGGTTCAAACTGTTGGTCTTCAGGCGCCGGTGCACGCTTCGTTTTACTGTAACGCTTCAATTTTGCAACCGCTTTAACCGTATCCGTTGTGTACCCGCCATATTTAGAACGGCGAGCATTTCGGACTGAATCGGGGATCGTTCCATTCACTTTGCAGGAACTCGTGGAGAAAACTTCCGAGATTTTCATCTTATCAAAACTTATCATGCCGCCAAAGGCGCTTATTTCTCCTGCAAACTCAACTTCAGAATACTGCGGAATCCAAAATCCGTTATAGTCGGCGTACGATTGAAGAATTTTCAAGGAAAAATTTTTTACCAGCGGGAAATTCCATGCCTCATTCGTCTCAACATCGGCGCCGACAACAGCGTAGGTGGCATCATCAATCAGTATTTTCCCTTTCAACAACGGCTCAACCGATGATTTAGGAATAACCTGAATGGTGTATGTAATTTCTTTCCCTGCAATTTTCGTATTCAACAATTTATAGTCATAGTATTGAAACGCATCGTCTGACAGTGGGAAAATTTTTCTCCCTGAACTGCTTTGACTATTTGACTTAACACCCAGTGAAAATTTACCAGACACAAAAAACAACGAAGCCCCAATATTCATGCTTATCTGCATATTCGATTTTTTTACGTTCTCCGATTTATGCGTGGAAAGTGTGAAGCTTTTATCAAGCCCCTTTGCTTCATAAATCTGCCGCACGAACTGCTCCTCAATCATTGTAATGCGATCGCCGGAATACAAAATGTTTTTTTTGTAACCGGTTACCTCATAATTATTCAACCCTTCATAATTTTTATCTCTTCGCTTAATAACCTCGCGCATAATTTCCATTGCGGGATCTTCAGAATTTGCTCCAACCGAAACTTCCGGCAGTTGAATAATTGCCGAACGTAATTCTATAGTAATTGCAGTACTGTCCGGGACTGTTACCTCAACCACGCGGCTGTTATAGCCAACATAACTGACTTGCAGCATGTGCTGTCCTAAGGGTAAATCCAGCACAAACGCACCTTCCTTATTTGCCGATGTTACAATGTCTGTTTGTTGAACGCGGATAGTGGCAAAGGATAGCGTTTGCCGGGTTGAATCGTCAAGAATGGTTCCGTGAATTTTATACGTTTGAGAAAACAGCAAAGCGGGGAAAAGCATAAAAATGAATTTCATGGCGTATTCCGATTTTGTCAGTGGTTTTCTGCCGAGAAAAATTAAACAAATCGGATTGAAGAAACAAGGAAAGAATAAGACGGGTTATACTGCTTCTTGTTCTTTGTACTGCAGCTGATACAGCTTGAAGTAAATACCGCCCAACGATAACAGCTCTTGGTGCGTACCGCTTTCTCGAATCTCACCCTTGTGCATCACAATAATCTTATCGGCACTTTGAATGGTTGACAGGCGATGCGCAACAACAATGGCTGTGCGGTTGGCAAGTAATTTTTGGATGGCCGTTTGAATGAGAATTTCAGTTTCGGTATCAACGCTCGATGTCGCTTCGTCCAGCACAAGAATTTTTGGATTGAATGCAAGAGCACGGGCAAACGAGAGTAATTGCTTCTGTCCCACCGAAAGCGTTGCGCCCCGCTCTTTCACTTCTTCATCATATTTCTTCGGCAAGGTTTCTATAAATTTATCAATGCCGACGATAGCGGCAGCGTTCTGAATCTGGTCGAGAGAAATTTCTTCATTCCCGAGATTGATGTTCCCCTTTATATCGCCCGAAAATAAGAACACATCTTGAAGTACCACGGCTATATTCTTTCGCAGTTCAGCCAGTGAAACATCACGGATGTTCACGCCGTCAACAAGGATTTCCCCTTTTTGAATATCATAGAATCGCGAGAGCAAATTAATAATGGTAGTCTTACCTGCACCGGTATGTCCTACGAATGCCACTGTTTCTCCCGGTTTTATGGTGAACGAAATATTTTTCAATACCCAGTTGTCGTCAGAATAGGCAAACCACACATTGCGGAATTCAATTTCACCGCGAACTGTTTGGAGAGGAATTGGTTTTTCTTTCTCAGGAATAAGTGTCGCATCATCCAACAATTTAAAAATTCTTTCCGACGACGCCATGGCGGTTTGCATGATGTTGTATTTTTCTGAAAGATCGCGGATCGGACGCCAGAACATTTCATTGAACTGCAAAAATGCCATCACGGTGCCAATCGTCACGCTTCCCTGCAACGCGCTCCCTCCGGCATACCAAATAATCAAACCGACCGACAACGCACCAATCAGATCAACACCGGGATAAAAAATTGCGTAATAGAAAACAGATTTGATGTTAGCGTCACGATGCCCTGCATTGTGCCTATCAAATTGATCGAATGCTTTCTTCTCCCGATTAAAAATTTGATCCACCAACATGCCGGTGATGTGTTCCTGCATGAATGTATTGATACGAGCAAGGTACAGCCGCACTTCACGGTACGCTTCGCGTGCTTTTTTGCGGAAGAGAAATGTTCCGTAGAACAGCACCGGCAGTACGGAAAGTGATATCAACGCCAGCGCCCAGTTCATCGCAAACATGAACCACACAATCCCGATAATCATAAACACGTCGCTGAATACCATCACGATGCCCGACGAGAACATATCGTTCAGCACTTCAGTATCGTTGGTGACGCGTGTAATCAAGCGTCCGATAGGGTTTTTGTCGTAGAATTTGAGCGAAAGATTTTGCAGATGACGGAACACTTCCATACGCAAATCGAAAATTGTTTCCTGCCCAATTTTTTGCGTAAGGAATGAATTATAATATTGAACCACACCGCGTAGTAAAAGCACACCGAGGAAAAGCATTGTCGTATGCAAAAGACCAACGGAATCTTTTTGCGCAATATTGACATCGACGGCTATTTTAGTAAAGTACGGACGTATTGCTTCAAGAGCCGAGACAACAAGGCTCAAGAAAATCGCGAAGCTGACCTGCCATTTATACGGGCGCAGATATTTAATCAATCGCCGCATCAAATTGGCGTCGTACGCTTTACCTAATATTTCATCGTCCTGCATTGACAAATAATATTAAATTGAAAAATATAAAATATGAAAGTTATTATGATTTACGCATCTTACTTACAATGGCACCAAGTATTTTTCTTATTTCATCAGCTTCCTGTATTACCTTTTCAATTTCACCGGATGAAGAACATCCTGCATCTCGAATCAGTCTAAGCCAATAGTGGGTTTCTCGTGCTTCTTTCAAAGCAATATTCATTTTGTTCAAAAAATCTGCTTTCGACGAGCTTGCGTTTGCCTCTTCAACATTCGCACCAACAGATGTTGCCGATCGAATGACTTGCTTCGCAAGTATATGACTTTCTCTGGTATTCGAAAAAGTCCTTGAATATTTTATTACCGTCAATCCAAAATTATATGTCCGTGGTAAAATATCTTTCTCTTTAGCCATAATTCTTTTTTTGTCAAGCTACGCAAAAATGCACCGGCCGGAATTTTATCTTTTATATTTTTAATTTTGTATTGAGCTACAATTCTTCCAGTTCTTTTTCCAACAGCTGCTTCTCGTACAATCCCGAATAGATTCCGCCGAATTCGACCAATGCGTCATGATCTCCTTGTTCCACAATTTCCCCTTTATCCAACACGATGATATGATCGGCATCTTTTACGGTTGAAATTCTGTGAGAGATAATGATGCTTGTCCTTCCATCCATCACTCCGCGAAGTTTTTGAAGAATCGCTTCTTCGGTGTATGTGTCCACCGCAGAGAGCGCGTCATCAAGAATTAAGATCTTCGGTCGGCGTAGAATTGCGCGAGCTATACTTGTGCGCTGTTTTTGTCCGCCGGAGAGTGTAATTCCCCGCTCGCCAAGCATCGTCTCAAATCGTTGCGGGAAATCTGCAACATCTTTGGAGATTTGAGATATCTCAGCAGCTTCGTAAATCAACTCTCGATCCGCATCATCATCACCGTACCGGATATTTTCAGCAATCGAGTCCGAAAATAGAAATGTTTCCTGTGGAATATATCCGATATGCTTTCGAAGCACTTCAAGAGGAATTTTTTTGATATTGATTCCATCAATCAACAATTCACCGTCAGTCACATCAAATAACCGCGGCAGTAAATTTACCAGCGAACTTTTCCCCGACCCCGTATAACCGACAATCGCAAGGACATTCCCCCTGGGAATAGTGATGTTGATATTTTTGAGCATCGGCTGTTGAGCTTTGGCAAATGTAAACGACACGTTCTTGAATTCAATTTCACCAGTGATTGAAGTGATCGAGTGATCGGTCATTTCCGTATCGCAAATTTCAGGAACGGTATCAAATATTTTTGCAAGCCGGGTCATTGAAGCCGCACCCTGCTGAACCATATTCGTCACCCATCCAAAGGCGATCATCGGCCAAATGAGCAGAGACAGGTAGGTAAAGAATGCTGTCAGCGTTCCGATGGAGATTTCGTTGTTGATGACTTTCAAACCGCCAAAGTACACAGCAATGACGAGTGATAATCCGACCAGTACATACATCAACGGCCACATGATTGATTGTGCTTTTGCCAGTACAATATTTTTCTTATAATACTCCCGGCTCACTTTTTGGAATTGTTCAATTTCAAATTCTTCACGAACGTACGCTTTCACAACGCGTGCACCCGAAAGATTTTCCTGCGCTTTGGTTGTGAGGAGAGAATATTGTTCCTGACGGTCGTTAAATTTTGAATGAATAATTTTCCCCAAACGGTACACGGCATACGATACCAACGGCAAAGGAATGAGCGTCATCAATGTTAACTGCCAGCTTTTGATGAACATGAGCGTCAGCGAAAGCGAAAAAGTCATAAACGTATCCGCAGGATACATAATGCCGGGACCGAGTACGTTGCGCACGGCGCTGATATCGTTGGTGGCATGCGCCATCAAATCGCCGGTCGGTGTATTCTGGAAATAGCTTAACGGAAGTTTTTGAATGTGTGCAAGAAAATCGTTGCGGAGATCGTACTCAATTCTTCTGGAGACGACAATGATAGTTTGCCGCGTAAGGAACAACATGATTCCGCCGACCAGTGCAAATCCTACGATAAGCAAAGAGTACCGCAACAAATCGGTATGCTGAAGCGAACCTGATTGGAGCCCTCGCTTTAATTCGTCTATCGCTTCACCAATAAACCACGGCATCGCTACCGTAAAAAGATTGCTCACAATAACGGTGACCAATCCCCAAAGCAGTGTTGTTTTATATTTTGCAAGGTACGGTTTGAGCCGCAGGAGAGATTTCATTTTTATTCAATTACGGTAAACTTTGTATATTGATGCAGCACTTTTGGCACAATAATTTTTCCTTCAGGTGTTTGGTAATGCTCTATAATGGCGGCAACAACCCGAGGAAGAGCCAGTCCCGATCCATTGAGGGTATGCACAAATTCCGGCTTGCCTGTTTCACGCGCTTTAAATTTGATATTCATTCGGCGAGCCTGGAATGTTTCAAAATTACTGCACGACGATACTTCCAGCCACTTTTGCTGGCCGGGTGCCCATACTTCAAGATCATATTTTTTGGTTTGGGTAAACCCCATATCCCCCGAACACATCAGCAGTACGCGATATGGTAAACCAAGAAGCTGAAGTAAACGTTCCGCATCACCGCGCAGAGATTCAAGCTCATCATACGACGTGGAGGGATGAACAAATTTTACCAATTCTACCTTATCAAATTGATGCAGCCGATTCAAACCGCGCACATCTTTTCCATACGACCCTGCTTCCCGCCGGAAACATGGTGTATATCCGGCATATTTAATAGGCAATTCCTTCTCTTCAAATGTCTCCTTGCGGTGAAAATTCGTCACCGGTACTTCGGCTGTCGGAATCATGTAAAGTTTATCCCGCTCCGAAAAATACATCAAATCTTCTTTGTCGGGAATTTGTCCTGTTCCCCGTGCGCTATCCTCGTTCACAACAATCGGTGCTTGCAGTTCTTTGTAGCCGTGTTCTGCCGCTTGATCTAAAAAGAAATTGATCAACGCCCGTTGCAATGTTGCCGCTTTGCCGACGTAAAACGGAAATCCTGCACCGCTGACTTTTGATCCGCGGTCAAAATCTATGATGCCGAGTTTTGACGTGATATCCCAATGCGGTTTCATGACAAAATCAGCATTGGGCTTTTCTCCCCACTCCGAAATAACTTTATTGTCATCAGGGGTTGTGCCGATTGGAACAGATGGATGCGGTATATTAGGAACGGTGAGCAACAACGCTTCCAATTTTTCTTCAACAGTTTTTAATTCTTCATCGATCTGTTGAATGCGGGTTTTTACCTGATTCATCTCTTCGATGACAGCCGAAGCATCCTCTCCCGTCTTCTTCATCTGCCCTACTTTTGCAGAAACATCATTCCGTTTTGCTTTGAGAGTTTCCCCTTCACCGATCATTGCGCGGCGTTTTTCATCTAGGCTAAGAATTGCATCAATGTTGTCGGTTTCATGTTTTGCTTTAATGCCTTGGCGGACAAGGTCCGTATTTTCTCGTATAAATTTAAGGTCAAGCATAATTTTCCCTGTTATCGGCTACTGAATTATTTCAATTGTCACCAGCACTCCGGTTGAGTGAAATGCGGCGTACTGTAATTTCTCTGCAGATACAATTTTTAATTTTCCGTTTATCGGAATATACACATGCTCATTAATATTTTTTGTTTCGTCGTTGACCGTATTGACAAGTGAAAACTTTTTTATCATCGTCTCCACTGTTTTCCCTTCAGCAGTTTCTCCGAAGTTACCGGCGACAACTACCGGGTAATCTTTCAGCGATTCCGTTACCGATGAAATCTCTGACGCTTGTTTCATTCGCTCTGTTAAATTTTCATCATCCAATTCTGTGGAGCAAAATCCCAACTGCTTCAATCCAAGATCGACTAAACCAAAAGCCAGCGACCTTCGCACTTTCCCCTTACCGACAGGCAGCTGATATAATTGTGTTTGGTTGATCGGATATGAACTGAACAGCGCATTGCCCGAATCCCATCCTTTAAAATATCTCGCTTTACCAAAGAACGACCGCATATCTAATTGCCGAGCAAGTTTAGCAACGGCGTCAAAACCCGGCTTGGTTTCCGTAGCACGTTCAATCTGTTGAATTGCCACTACTTCTGCCCCTGTGGAATTCACCCACCGGGCAAATTTTTTAACTTCAGCACTATCTTGAAGCTGATGGAGAGTGTTGATGGATAAAAATTTGAACGTACTGGTGAGCGGCTTCGTTACTTTCAGTTTCGCTGCATCCGGTTCTGTTGTTTCCTTCGTCGACGAACATGATGCCAACATGAATCCCAGAGTTAGAGAAACAAGCGCGTAGAGGTTAATTGTTCTTTTCATTGATACACTTTAATTGAGATTGATCCCTTGTAATTCTTTTTTGAGTAATTCTAATCCTTGTGTCACGTTCATTGGATGGTAATGAATTTCCTTCTTTGCTTTGCCTATAGTAAAAGACGTATTTAACGGACGAACAGCCGGAAAACTTGATGCCGATGATTTACTGCGTTCAATCAGCTCTTTATCCAAGCCAAAAATTTCTGCCGCCCGCAACGCAAAATCGTACCTGCTGACAATTTCTGCCCCTGCTGTATGGTAAATTCCTTTTCTATTTTCCACGGCGCAGTTAATCATTGCCTGGGCAAGATCCTGAACATGCGTCGGATTGCTGATCTGATCATCAAAGCATCGGATGTTTTTCCCCTCCTGCAAATTCCGTATTACCCAGAGTGCAAAGTTATTTCTTACATTCACTCCCGTACCGTACACAACAATAGTCCGCAGAATGGCAAAATCAATATCGCCGATCAGGACAACATTCTCACCGGCAAGTTTCGTCTTGCCATAGTAATTGATGGGATTGACGCGAGATTGTTCATCGTACGGCGGCGTCTTCCCGTCAAAAACATAATCGGTTGAGATGTGAACAAGTTTTGCATTGATGCGCCGCGCCACTTCAACAAGATTTTCAACCCCGACAACATTGACCTTCCACGCTTGCTCACGTTCTTTTTCACATTGGTCAACATCTGCCATGGCCGCGGCGTTTAAGATTGCATCGGGACGAAAGCTCGAGACCAAACTCTTAACGTCGCTGCGATTCGAAATGTCTAGCTGAGTGTAATCCAACGGCTGGTGGGCAAGAAAAAAATTTCGATGGTGGGATGTATGCAATACTTCAAATTCGCTGTTGGCTGCAAGCATCCACGCGAGTTTTTGTCCAAGGAGCCCGTTGCTTCCGCACACCAAAATTCGCTTCATAATTCTTTTCTCAACTCCGCAAGACAGCGGTGTTTTTCCGCTACTGAATAGTGTGTCGTAAGCGCTGAAGCCCGCTGGGCAAACATGGCTGCTTCATCGTATTTTTTCTTTTTCAAAAATGCATAGAAGAACGATGCGCCGAAAATATCCCCTGAACCGATTATCGAAACCGGATTCGGATTTACATCGTTGGCAAATTCTTTCCTGATTAAATGTTTGTGATCGGATTGAAAAAGGGTGACCCCTTTCTCGCCCCGGGTAACACAAAAAGCTTTCACCATCAAATGCATCATTTGTTTTGCCAGAGTGTCGTCGTTAAAATGTTCAAAAGAAATTCCCGCCGCTTCTTCTTCGTTCATTTGAACGCCTTCAACCATAAAACACCAGCGCCGCCATTCGGATAACGTCTGCCGCGTCCGCGTTCCATCGGCGTTCACTGTCAGCGCCAAGCAGTGCATATCAAGATGGATCGAAGTCTTTTTGCCGCGCACCTCAAGACGAATTTCATCAAGCGTGTTGAGCGTGATATCCAATCCGGATATCATGTTGATGTACACGCCGTCAACATCTAAATAATTTTTGATGCGTGAAAAAGGAATTGGCTGCGCAATCGTGAGAGAACGTTCCGGTGCACCGTCGTTGAAGTAATGGACAAAGTTCGATTCACCCCTGTATTGAAATACTCCGCTGAGATCAATATTCTTGTATTCTGAAAGCGCCGATGTTACCAGCTCAAATTCACTCACACCAATTCCAAACACGGGAAAAAGTGTATCGCGATCTGACGCGATGTTTGCCATCGCCGCTACCGCATGAAAAATTCCGCCCAACTCCCGTTTCTCGGATCCGTCCGCTAAATGAAAAACATCAACACAGCAATGTCCGATGAGAGTAATTTTCATTTTTTATAGACGTTTTTCGGATCGAAGACTATGTCGTTCTTCTCGATAAAACCATCTCCTTGACTATTCACTTCTCTGAAAAAACATGAACGATGCCCCGTATGACACGCCGCTCCTCCAATTTGGTTGACCCGAAGCAGCACCACATCGGCATCGCAATCAATGGAAACCGATTTCACTTCCTGCACATGGCCCGACTCTTCCCCTTTTCGCCATAACTTTTTGCGCGAACGGCTCCAATACACAGCACGGCGCGTTGTTACGGTTTCTTCCAAGCTTTCACGATTCATCCACGCCATCATTAACACGTCACCGGTTGCATCATCTTGTGCAATAGCGGGAATCAACCCGTTGGAATCGAATTTTATACTCTCAAGTAGTTTCATCTTTTATTCTTTATTCCCAAAATGACCGTCACCTCATAGGTGACGGTCATTTACAATTACTTTCGTACTAAAATATTCTTCTTTGATAAAAATTCTTTTGCCTGCTGAATTGTGAATTGCCGAAAATGAAAGATCGACGCCGCAAGTACCGCATCAACATCGGTATCGTGAAATGCGTCGTACAGATGCTCCAACGTTCCGGCACCGCCGCTGGCAATCACCGGAATTCTCACGGCGGAGGTGACCTGTTTCAGTAATGCAATATCATATCCGTTTTTTGTGCCGTCCCGATCCATGCTTGTCAGCAAAATCTCTCCGGCGCCGAGCTGTTCAACTTTCTTTGCCCACTCAATTGCATCCAGTTCTGTTTCCGTCCGTCCCCCGTGGATAAAAACTTTCCATCGTTTATCGCTTACTTGTTTGGCATCGACGGCAACGACGATACACTGCACCCCGAATTTTTCTGCACCGTCGCTGATGAGATTGGGATTTTTTACGGCAGCAGTGTTGATACTCACTTTGTCCGCACCGCTTCGAAGCATTTCCCGCATATCATCTGTGGTGCGAATGCCCCCGCCAATTGTAAACGGAATCGAAATCTCCTCGGCTGTCCTTCTCACTACATCCACCATTGTCTTTCTATTATCGGACGACGCGGTAATGTCGAGGAAAATTAGTTCGTCCGCCCCCTCGGCATCGTAATACTTTGCCTGCTCTACAGGATCGCCCGCATCGACCAATTGAACAAAGTTCGTTCCTTTGACAACGCGTCCTTTATCAACATCTAAACAGGGTATAATTCGCTTGGCTAACATCTTTTTCAGTTATCAGTAAACAGAAATCAGCTATCAGTATTTTCCTGTATACTGTTTTCTGAATTCTCTCTTCTTTTTTAAATTCTTCTGGTAGGTCCTAAATCATCCAGCGTCTTTTCGTTCTCCCGCCACAACGCCTGACAGGAAAATTTATTTTCATACAACGCCTTCCCCACGATAACGGAATCAACTCCGTACTTTTCTAATTCCTGCAGCTTAATCAGGTCGTTGTACCCGGAAACTCCGCCCGATGCCGTTACTCGCAATCCGCTCTTTTCTGCAATCTCCCTTGTTGCGCGAATGTTCGGGCCCATCATCATACCGTCAAGGGCAATATCGGTGTACACAATTCTGCAAACACCAAGCTGTTTCATATTCAATGCCAGCGACACCGCTTCAACACCCGTATTTTCCTGCCACCCCTTCGTCATCACCACGCCGTTTTTTGCATCAATACCGACGGCAATTTTACGCGCACCAAAATCTTTGACACATCGTGCAATGAGATCAGGATCTTCAATGGCCGCCGTACCGAGCACTACGCGGCTGATACCGCACTCCATCAGTCGTTTCACCTGTTCATACGAACGGATTCCGCCGCCGACTTGAATCGGGATGTCAACAGTTTGAATCATGCGGGCAAGCACTTCAAAGTTTTGCATCGTTCCGCCAAACGCACCGTCAAGATCAACGACATGAAGGGTCTTGGCATTTTCTCCGCGCCACAACACTGCCATCTTCACCGGATCGTCCGAATAAATTTTTTCAGTTCCCGGTGCACCCTGCACAAGCCGAATACACTTGCCCCCTTTTATGTCAATCGCTGGAAATATTAAAAGCATAACGTATGAATGATTCCTTTACTTTTTTCAAAGATGAATGCTGTTTTCGCTGGAATGACAATAATTCTTTGTCAGATTTAATTAAGTGTTCCAAAATTTTTTAACAGCTGCAATCCGGCTTTCTGACTTTTTTCCGGATGAAACTGAATGCCGAACAGATTCTCTTTCTGTACAATGGAAGAAAATTGAAAACCGTACTCAGTCTGAGTTAGAGTCACATCTTCTTTCGGTTCTACATAGTACGAATGGACAAAATACACGAAAGAATTTTCCACCACGCCTTGAAGCAGAGACGATTCCTTCACACGATTAATTTGATTCCATCCCATGTGTGGAACTTTGACTGTTGTCGGAAATACTTTCACTTCACCGCTAATCAGATCTAATCCCTTATGCTCACCCAACTCATAGCTTTTAGAAAAGAGGAGCTGCATTCCCAAACAAATGCCGAGCAGCGGTTTTTTGTTTGCTACATGCTCGCGCACTACATTCTCTAATCCAAGCACCCGCAAATTTTCCATCGCCTGGCCAAACGCGCCGACACCCGGCAGAACAAGTTTATCTGCACTCTTCAACTCTTGCGGATTGTCGGAGATGAATGAACTGACACCAACCCGCTCGAATGCCTTTTGAACCGACCGAAGATTATTTAAATGGTAATCTATTATTCCAATCATAATTCTATACATAAAACATCTCACGCAAAGCCGCTAAGAAGCAAAGATTTTGATTTAAAGAATATTTAAAGTATAGCGGCTTGGCAACTTTGCATCTTTGCGTGAAAAAGTTTTATAACTTCCCTTTAGTCGAAAGCACGCCTTTCACTCTCGGGTCAACCTCGCATGCCTGACGCATAGCACGTGCAAACGCTTTGAACATCCCTTCAATCTTGTGGTGCGTATTCTTCCCGTAAATCACTTCAATATGAATATTCGCTTTGATGTTGTCGGCAAATGATTGGAAGAAATGCTCAATCATCTCCGTTGAAAGATCTCCTACTTTTTTGCGGTTAAATTCTGCCTTGAAGACAAGCGCCGCGCGCCCGCTTAAATCCACAACACACCGCGCCAATGATTCATCCATTGGAACATATGCAAAACCGTACCGCGCAATTCCCTTTTTCTCGCCAAGAGCACTGGCAAATGCATTTGCAAGCGCAATACCGACATCCTCCGTGGTATGGTGGTCATCAACGTGTAAATCCCCTTGACATGTCAACGTAATGTCGAACAGGCCATGCTTTGCAAACAAATCAAGCATGTGGTCCAGAAATCCGATACCGGTAGCAATATTAGCTTTGCCGGTTCCGTTCAATTCAAGAGCCACGGAGATATTGGTCTCTTTGGTTTTACGCTTTACTTTGGCGTGACGCATGGTTTTTTCCAAGAATGAAAAGAAAAATAGGGACGTTTTTTTGACGTCCCTATATCAAAATGCGGAAAATTCGTGAGAGTTTCAAGGAAAGGAGGAGAATATAA